>CAZCPK010000317.1:0-5174 GCA_964500755.1 uncultured Anaerolineales bacterium | reverse complement strand
TCAATTTGGCTGAAACATGCTCTATTTTGACCAAAGAATCTGGCCTATAACACTATGATACCCGTAATTTATCTCCCAAGGAGGAAGTGAAATGCAAAAGCAGCGTTGGATGAGCCTACTCATTATTATCCTGGTGCTAGCCTTGAGTCTGGCGTGTGAGTTCAGCGCCAGCACCGCCAATATCAAGGACGCTCAAATGGCCCGCGACCCCGGTGGAGAGCAGCCGACCACCACCTTTGCACCGGACGAGGCGTTTTATTGCGTCGTTGAATTGGCCAACGCGCCCGATGACACGACGGTCCGCGCGGCCTGGACCGCCGTCGCGGCCGAGGGCGTCGACCCCGATTTCTTCATCGCGGAAAAGGAGCTGACCAGCGGTAGCGGCGCTCTCAACTTCGAGCTGACCAACGACAGCCTCTGGCCCAACGGTGAGTACAAAGTAGATCTCTATCTGAACGGCGATCTAGATCGCACGCTGGAGTTTGAGGTTCGGAATTGAATTGGGATGGTTGGTGACGTTCCCCTGCGGTAAACATACCCACAACGGGGACGAAAAATAACGCTCGAACGTTCTCCCGTCAGGGTGCTTGAGCGTCGGTTGCCTTTGATCTTCCGTTGGTGATTATAGATTTGTAGCTTGAGGAGCGTGAATATATGTTTGAGCACCCTAGGTTTCATTATGCGTTCGTGGTAAGTGCGCTATTGTTGGCACTCGTCCTCTCGGCCTGCGGAGAGGAGGTTACTTCACCTTCCACCGATGCGCCGCCGGAGGAGCCGGAAGAAGCGGTGGACGTCGCTCCCGAGGATGTGCCCGAACTCCTCTTTCGCATGGAGTACGGGGACGAGCGCGTGCAGAGCGTGGCTTTTTCCCCTGATGGCGCGCTGGTCGCCGGAGGCGCGTCTGGAGAGGCCCGGCTCTGGCAGGTGAGCGACGGCGCGCTTGCAAGCGTCATCGAATACCGCCACAGCGTCGACGATCTGGCCTTCTCCCCCGACGGCAGCCTGCTGGGCGCCGGGCAGGGCGTCTACGGCGTGCAGCTGATGCGCGTGGTCGATGGTGAGGAGCTCCACCAGCTCCACGGCGGCTACAATAACTACCTGGCCTTCTCCCCCGACGGCGAGACCGTCGCCACCGGTAACCGCAATGGCGTCGTCTGGCTCTGGCGCGTCGAAGACGGCGAGCAACTGGCCGAGTTTGAGCCGCCCATCAGCGAGTGGCTCACCGCCCTCGCCTTCTCCCCCGATGGTGAGACCCTCGCCTCTGGGCATTGGGACGGCTCGGTCCTCCTCTGGCGGGTGCGCGATGGCCAGCTGCTCCACGCACTGGACCCGCAGTTCGACTATGCCAAGGCCAACGACCTGGCCTTCTCGCCCGATGGGGAGTTCCTGGCGGTGGTCGGTGCGCGCCACGAGCGGGACGACGTGGTGCGGCTGTGGCGCGTCGCCGATGGCAGTATCCACCAGGAGCTGTCCCTCTCCCAGGAGGGCAAAGCCGTCGTCTTCTCCTCCGACGGGCGCTGGCTGGCAGCGGGTTCCCAGGCGGAATTGGCGCTCTGGGAGCTGCCAGAGTTTGTCCTGCGGCATTCCTTCGACCACGTCACCCAGTCCGAGGAGCCCGACTGGATCACCGGCCTGGACTTTTCCCCCGACAGCACCCTCCTCGCCGCTGGGCGCTGGAGCGGCGTGCTGGAGCTCTGGCGGCTGGCTCCCTGAGCCACGAAACTGACCAAGAGTAGCGCACGACAGGCCGGAGCTCGAGCTCCGGCCTGTTGGTGATCGAACGGCGAAACACTACAGATCGTAGGTATCCAGCCGGCGGTTGCCCTCGGCGTCGGCGGCCTTGATGGCAGCGAAGACCATGTCGGCGGTCACGGGCATCGGCTCGTTGTGGATGGTCTCGCTCTCCTTCGTCGCAGCTTCGGCCACGCGCATCAGGTCCTCGTCGGTCACCTCCTCCAGCCCCAGAGCCTCCAGGATGGTCGGCAACCCGACGTTCTCGCAGAAGGTGTAGACTCGGTCGATGAGCGCGGTGGGTTTGCCCGTCAGATAAAGGGAGGCGAGCACGCCGAAGGCCACCTTCTCGCCGTGGTAGGCGTGATGGGCTGCCTCCAGCACGGTGAAGCCGTTGTGGATGGCGTGAGCCGCCGCCAGCCCGCCACTCTCGAAGCCCAGGCCGCTCAGCAGCGTGTTGGCCTCGACGATCTTCTCCAGCGCCGGGACGACGGCGTGGACCTCACAGGCCGTCCGCGCGTCCAGCCCGTACTCCATCAGCGTGTCGAAGCAGAGACGGGCCAGCGCGTAGGCCGTCATGGAGCCCAGATTACCCGTCATGTTGGGGGCGTAGTTCTGGCGGGCCGACTCGGCCTCGAACCAGGTTGCCAGCGCGTCGCCCATGCCGGAGACGAGAAACTCCACCGGCGCCTCGGCGATGACGTGGGTGTCCACCAGTACCAGATCGGGGTTGTGGGGCAGGAAGAGATAGCGGTCGAACTCGCCCTCGGGCGTGTAGATGACGGCCAGCGCGCTCGTGGCGGCGTCGGTGGAGGCGATGGTAGGGGCGATGACCATGGGCAAGTCGGCCTGATAGGCGACGGCCTTCGCCGTGTCCAGCGTCTTGCCGCCGCCGATGCCGACGACGACCTCCAACCCTTTCTCACGCACAATGGCGCTGACCCGTTCGATCTCCTCGTCGGAGCTCTCTCCCCCAAAGGGCTCCGCATGATAGTCGAGCACGCCCTCCAGCGTGCCCTCGAAGGTGGGTAAGATGTTCTCATGGACAAAGGGATCGACGAGCAGCAGCGCCTTCTCGCCGAAGCGCTTGACCTCCTCGCCCAGCGATTGCAACGCATCGTACCCCTGTACGTATCTTCCGGGGAAAATCGTGGTTGTTAACATAGGCACCCTCCTTATCTATGATTAACTTTATAATCCCCCTTTAAAAGAGGGTTATATTTATAATTATAGGGGATGAGCGCGAAAAAGTCCACCTAGCGAGAAAGAGGGCAAACGAAACGGGTCTAAGGCTTTCTGCGGCATCTCAGCGCCTCCCTACAGCGTTTGCTCCCGTCATCAATCCCACTTCGTTTGCCTTGCTCTCGCCAACGGACAAGGTAAAGCAGGGAGCCATTTTCGCTCGTCGACTCGCTTCGAAATCCCAAAGATCGTTGAGACATGTTGGCGATGCATTCTACCCTCGCCCAAACTCGCCGAGTGACCAGGGCCAAACAGGCCATCTAGCCCTGGCCTCCTCCCGCAAAACTGGTAGACTGAATCCATATCCTGACGGATGACTTTTGACCTTTAACTTTTGACCTTCGACCCTATACACTACACAGGAGGACCAATGACCCAAGAACAGGAATTCTACACTCGCGCTGAGGCATGGTTCTGGCACATGTTGGAACAAATGCCCGTCGCCGCCACGCACATGGGCGATCACCGCTGGGACGACCGGCTGGGCGATTACCGGCCTGAGGCCATCGAACAGCGCCATCAGGAGACCCTGGAGGCTCTGGCGGAGTTCGAGGCGCTGGATACCGCCGACTTCAGCCTCGAGGCCGAGATCGACCACACCCTCTTCGTCAAGATCCTCGCCTCCTTCGTGCGCGAGCACGAGAAGATCCAGGGCCACCGGCGCGATCCCGGCGGTTACATGAACGAGGGCTTGAGCGGCATCATGGGGTTGCTGCTCAAGGAGTTTGCCCCGGTCCCCGAACGACTCCAATCGGCGCTGGGACGGGTGCACGAGGTGCCCCGCGTCCTCGAAGAGGCGCGCCTGAACATCGAGCCGGCTACTGTGCCCCGCGTCTGGGCGGAGACGGCGCTGGAGCAGGCAAAGCAGGCCCCCGGTCTCTTCCTGGGACTGCTGCCACCATCGCGGCCCAGGCCGCCCCCGAGCTCCAGACCGACTTGGCAGAGAGCGGTCAGGCCGCGGTCGAGGCCATTGAGGCCTACCGCGCCTACATCGAAGAGGAGATCCTCCCCCAGGCCAGCGAGGAGTTTGCCGCCGGACGGGAGCTCTTCGACGAGCTGCTGCACGAGACGCACCTGGTGGACTACGACGCCGACGAGCTGCTGGAGACGGGCTGGCGTCTCTTTCACGAGACCCGCGAGCAGATGGAGGACGTCGCCCGGGAGATCGATCCGGAGCGCTCCGTCCGCGAGATTCTGGAGGAGGCCAAGGCCGACCATCCCACCGCCGAGGGGCTTCTCGATGCCTACCGGCAGGCCATGACCGAAAGTCGCCAGTACGTCCTCGACCACCAGATCGCGCCCATCCCGGCCAACGAATCGCTGAAGATCGTCGAGACACCCGTCTACCTGCGGCCCATCATCCCCTACGCAGCCTACATGCAGCCGGGCATGTTGGAGGAGCAGCAGGACGGCCTCTTCTTCGTCACCCCGGTGGATCCCGATGCGCCGCCCGAGGAGCAGGAGCAGAAGCTCAAGGGCCACTTCTGGGCCAAACTGCCCATCACCACCCTGCACGAGGGCTACCCGGGGCACCACCTGCAGCTGGTCTGGGCTAACCGCAGTGCCGCGCTGCCGCGCCGCATGGCGACCTTTCTGAGCACGCTCTTTATCGAGGGCTGGGCCTTCTACTGCGAGGAGCTGCTGGAGCAGCTGGGCTACATCGACACGCCGGTGCAGCGCCTGGGCCGGCTCTCCGACCAGCTCTGGCGGGCGGCGCGCATCGTCCTCGACGTCTCGCTGCACACGCGGGGGATGTCGGTGGAGGAAGCCGTACACTTCCTCGTAGAGGAGTGTCAGCTGGAGCCGACCAACGCGCTGGCCGAGGTGCGCCGCTACACCGAAAGCCCCACCCAGCCCCAATCCTACCTGATGGGCAAGCTCGCCATCCTGGAGCTGGTGGAAGACTTCCGTAAGGCCCATCCCGACGCCACCCTGTTGGAGATCCACGACGCCATCCTACGTTGCGGCTCCCTGCCGCCCCGCCTGATGCGTCGCCAGCTCGGGCTGGACTAAAGCGCGTCCATAGCCCTACCTCACTGCGACGCACTGAAAGCGGAGGTCTGTGGAAGACCTCCGCTTTCATAACAGCCCCTGTGAAGGCCCTCAGCCCTCCCGCGCGAAGGCGAGGAGCTCGTCGAAGTCCGCGGTCGCCAGGCCGATCAGCCGGTCGGCGCCGCCATAATAGACGTAGACCGTGCCGT
>CAZCPK010000316.1:0-5177 GCA_964500755.1 uncultured Anaerolineales bacterium | reverse complement strand
TCATAGGATTTGGAAGCCCCCAAATCGGGAAGTTATTTATAGATGAATCCTTAGCTCTCCGACGCGCGTTTTCGGGCGTCCCAGAAAGCGGCACGGTAGTCGGCGAAGCGCGCCTCCAGGACGGCGGTACGGATCTCGCCGATCATCGTCAGCATCAGGTGCAGGTTGTGGAGGGTGAGTAGCGTCGCCGCGAGGATCTCCTTGGCGACGACCAGGTGCCGCACGTAGGCACGGCTGAAGTGCGTGCAGGTGTAACAGGTGCACGTCGGGTCGACGGGGGCGGGATCCTCGGCGTACTGGGCATTGCGCATATTGAGCCGCTCGGTGCGCGTGATGGCGGCGCCGTTGCGCGCCACCCGCGTGGGATAGACGCAGTCGAAGATGTCGACGCCGCGGACGACGCCCTCCACGAGGTCGACCGGCGTGCCGACGCCCATGAGATAGCGCGGCTTATGGAGCGGCAGCAGCGGCGCCACGACGTCTAGCGTGCTTAGCATCTCTTCCTTGGTCTCCCCGACGGAGAGCCCGCCGATGGCGTAGCCCGGGAAATTCAGGTTGGTGAGAAAGCGCGCGCTCTGCTCCCGCAGGTCGGAGAAAATGCCGCCCTGTACGATGCCGAAGAGCGCCTGATCGGCGCGGGCGTGCGCGGCCTTGGCACGCTCTGCCCAGGCGTGCGTGCGCTCCATGGCTTGCATGTTGTAGTCGTAGTCGTCGGGAGGGGCGCACTCGTCGAGCACCATGGCGATGTCGGCGCCCAGATTCTCCTGGATCTCGACGACGCGCTCCGGCGTGAAGCGGTGTTTAGAGCCGTCGAGGTGCGAGCGGAAGGTCACACCGTCGTCGTCGATGGTGCGCAGCGACTTCTTGCCCTTGCGGCCCGCCAGGCTAAAGACCTGGAAACCGCCGGAGTCGGTCAACATGGGACCGTCCCAGTTCATAAAGCTGTGGAGCCCACCCATCTGCGCTACGAGCTCATCCCCGGGGCGCAGGTAAAGGTGGTAGGTGTTGGCGAGCACCAGCTGTGCGCCGGTCGCTTTCAGTTGCCGGGGCGTCAGCGCCTTGACGGTCGCCTGCGTCCCCACCGGCGCGAAGATGGGCGTCTGCAGTGGGCCGTGAGCGGTTTGGAAGACGCCGGCGCGTGCGTTTCCGTCTGTCGCCTGGAGATCAAAGGTAAAGAGTTCGGGTTTATTCATCGTGGTTCCTTCTATCTATGTCTGTCGGTTGCTCCTTATCATACCACAAGTGGCTACGCGTCCTTAAATTACGGGATTAGGGTTTAGCTAGGTGCGACGCACCTTAGAAAGTTTGAACATGGCCATTTCGCGCACGCTGATAGGACTCTTTATCCAGCATGACCCAATCGTCGTAGGTGCGTTGCACCTTATACCGTAATTCCAGTACGCGTCGTTCTCGTCAGAGGGCTCTGCGCACGCAAAGCAAGGCAGGTTTTCCTCTCTCCGTGGGCTCTGCGGTGAGGTGTGAGTGCTCACCCATGGGTGCGGGCTTGACTTCCCTGGTCGAACTCTATATCATGAAAATACTGAACACCCATTGACCTAGCCCGAGGAGAGATAAACCATGAGATCCAAACGCACCGTCTGGTCGCTATTGTGTCTGTTGTTATTGTTCTCGCTCTCTTGTGTCCTCTTCGACGCCGGCACAGAGACGCCGTCCCCTACGCCAACCGAGACGCCCGCCGACTCGGCCGAAACGACCGGGGAGCCGCCGGAAGACGTCGACGCCACAGAGACGCCCGAGGAAACGGAAGTTCCCGTGGTCACCGGCGAGGGAGGCTGCACGCTGGAGGCCGCTTTCGTCGCTGACGTCACCATTCCCGACGATACGGTCATGGCGCCCGGGGAGACCTTTGAGAAGACGTGGCGCATTCGCAACAGCGGCACCTGTACCTGGGAGGAGGGGAGCGAGCTCGTCTTCATCTCCGGGGAGCCACTGGGGGGCCCGCCGTCGGTGTCCGTTGATTCCGCCGGTCCCAATGACGTCATTGACGTCAGCGCGGAGCTGGAGGCACCAGATGCGCCGGAGACCTATCGCAGCAATTGGCAGCTGCAAGCAGCCGACGGTACGCGCTTCGGCCCGGTCTTCTTCACCCGGATCGTCGTCGAGGCCGAGGAGGCCACGATGGAGCCGACAGACGAGGCAACCGAGGAAGCAACGGACACGCCAACAGAAGAAGCGACGGAGGAGACCGCCGGCCCCGATCTCAAAGTCGAGACGGTCACCTTTGATCCTGATCCGGTCGCCTACCTGCCCGTCAACGTCACCGTGCAGATCCGTAACCAGGGTGACGAAGACGCCGGTGCCTTCCGCCTGAAGTGGTGGGGCGGCAAGAGTTTCTCCACGCCTTCGTGTTCGTGGGACGTGGGCACCGGATTAAGCGCCGGCACTGCCCTCAATCTGGAGTGCGAATTTACCTACCGCAGCCACTATCCCTCTATCGAGACCAAGGCCACCGTCGACACGGAGGACGGCGTCGCCGAGGCCGACGAAGGCAACAACACCTGGCAACAGGATATCTCCGTGGTCCGCCCCCCGGTGGTCTACGATTTCGTCGAGAAGGCCAATCTGGTGAACTGGCAAGCTGGCCCGCCCACCGTCGACCTGAGTTACCCGGGAGAACCGGGTGACAGCGAAGGCTTCGTGCGTTCGGTCTCCGGCGAGCGGTGGGAGACGGGCGGGACGATCCAGGGAACGTGCCTGGAGATGCATCCCCGCTGGGTGGAGGATGGCTGGGTGAGCGGCGCGTACACTGACCTCTTCCACAACGATTACGTGGTGCAAGAGGGGGATCGATTCCGGGCGACCGTCGGTTTGCTCCAGGGGGCGGGGGAGGGGGACGTCAATTTCCGCGTCATGATTCGTACCTCAGACGCCGGCAACAACTGGATTGCCACCGTCCACGACACCTATGGCGATGGACTCAAGACCATCGACGTGGACCTTACGCCCTACGCCGGAAATCGGGCCGATTTCATCCTGAGAGTGGAAGCCAACGGAGAATCCACGCAGGACTGGGCCTGCTGGTACAACACGGTTATCTACCGGTATCCGTAGGTCTGTCCTTGTTTAGAAAGGCCCCGGAGGTTTTCAACACCTCCGGGGTTGGCTTGATTTTATAGTAGGCGCAGGCTCTAGCCGGTCAGCCCTTACGGCGTTGGTGTAGGGAGAGGAGAGGCTGGCGGCGTCGGGGTTACGGTGCCGGGCATTGGCGTTGGAGTGAGGGTGGGTGTAGGGGTAGACGTGGGTAGTGCCTCGGGAGGCAGTGCCAGGTCGATCACGTCGTTCCACAGGGCCTCCAGGGCCGCGTCCACCCGGAATGACCGGTTCTCGATCAGTTCTTCCAGCGTCGTGACGCGCTCCCGCAGCTCCGCGACCGTGGCGGCTTGATCGGACAGAGCGCGTTGGGCGTACTGTAAGTGAAGATCGGCGGCGGTAAGTGCTTCCCGCGCCTGTCGGGGATTGTCTTCCAGTAGATACATACGCACCCGCAGCAGGTCGTTGGCCGTCTGCAGGAGCGCCAGCCGACCGTCCAGGCGGGCGGTTTCGATCTTCAGGGCGTTGGATTGCGTTGCAAGGGCGGTCGCTTGGGCCTCAAGGGTCGCTTGTGCGTTAGAGATCTCCGGTTCCAGGGTCATTTTGATGGTCAGATTCACATCGGCTACTGCCGTGTGCAGTGCTGCTACGTGGTTATATTGTTTTTCTGCCAGATCGTCAACCTCTGCTGCCAGTGCCTGCAATTGCGTTATTGCCTCGGTGAGCTCTTCCTCCTGGATCGTCGCGGACTCGTCCAGCGCTGCGACCGTCGCCTCCAGCTCGGCGACTCGAGCCTGCAGCGTGGCCCGTGCCTGCGATGACCGTTCGCCCAGCTGCTGGGACCGCTGCTCGAGGGCGATGATACGGGCGCGGTTCTCCTGCACCGGCGCGACGAGGTTGTGATAGGCCCAGGGCACGCCGAAGTAGAGTCCCGCGCCGATGCCGACGCCCAGCACGATCACGAAGAGCAGGCGTAGCACGACGCCCAGGACGGTGCCCAGGCTCCGGAGGAAAGGGCTATCTTGTCTGGAAGATCGGGTTTCGTTTTGCTGTGTCATCTTGTCCTCCTTAGCCTTCGCTGGGTTCTGGGGTGGGCGTTGACGTGGGTACGGGCGTTGCTGACGTTGCTTCTTCCCCAAACGTCTCCGTCAACAGCGTGCGCAGCCCGGTGAAGAATTTGTAAAACGTCTCCAGCTGGTCTTGCGCGGCGTCCAGCTGCTCCTCAAGTTCCTGTACCTGGGCTTGCATGGCCCGTGTCTCTTTTTCCAGGGTGTTCACGTCCTTCTCTATCGCGCCGACGTTTTCTTCCATGGCGTCCATGCGCGCCGTCAGTCCTTCCAGTGCGGAGAGCCGCCTTCGCAGCCCGTCGACGTCGCCCTCCAGCGTGACCGCGCGCTCTTCCAGCGCGTCGAGGCGGGTCTGAGCGTCGATGATGGCGGGGCTGTGGGCGATATCCAGCGTGCCGTTAATCCCGGCGAAGACCAGCAGGGCGAAGACCATGCCCAGCAGACCGCCGCCGAGGATGGCGATTCCCCACGCTATCCAGGGCCACCGACGGGAGGGTTGAGGTTCGGGCGGCGTGGAACGTTGGGACCCGGATGGAGGTGGCGTCTGTTCCGGCTCCGGCATAGCGGTGGCTGTGGGCTCCGGCTGCGGTTCGGTATCGGGCTTCAGCGGTTCAACTTCTTCCATTTCCTCTTCTTCCTCCCCAGCAGCCGCTTCCGCGACAGCCTGCTCGTAGGTCGTGGGCAGCTCTTCGGGAATCTTAGCGGTAACGTGAGGGGCGAATTGCTCGAAAGTGTTTGGGCCAATGCCGTTGATGGAGACCACTTCCTCCGGCAGGATAAAGGGGCCACGCTCCTCTCGATAGGCGACGATCCGCCGGGCAAGCTGGGGCCCAATCCCCGAAAGTGCCGTCAACTCTTCCGCCGTGGCGCTGTTCAAATCCAAGAGCGCGGCCTCTTCTTCTGATGCGGTGTTCCCTTCTGCTAGCGTCTGATGTTCCTGTTCTTCGACCATACTATCCTCCTCAACAAAATGGGGAATTTGCTTGATGAATCTTGGCTCTACCGAAATAACTAAATATCTCACCACAGAGACACGAAGGGCACAGAGAAAACAAGAGT
>CAZCPK010000315.1:0-5184 GCA_964500755.1 uncultured Anaerolineales bacterium | reverse complement strand
CAACTTCAAGCGATCACTTCTAACCTTTTCGCCTGACTTTTTGTCAGTCAACCAGCTTGCACTACTATGCCATTGAACGTTCTGCTGATCGCGCCCTATTTCGGCGGCAGCCACCGCGCCTGGGGGGAAGGCTACGTCCGTCACAGCCGGCATCGGATCGCCTGCCTGACGCTACCGTCGCGCTTTTGGAAGTGGCGGATGCAGGGCGCCGCCGTGACGTTGGCCGAACGCGCCCGTGCGCAGCCGCGCCCCGACGTCCTGCTCGTCACCGACATGCTCGACCTGCCCACCTTCCTCGGCCTGACGCGCGCCGCGCTCGCCGACGTGCCCGTCGCGCTCTACTGCCACGAGAATCAGCTCACCTACCCCGTCCCGCCGGGTGAAAGACGCGACCTCACCTACGCCATGATCAACTGGCGCTCCATGCTCGCCGCCGACCGGATCTTCTTCAACTCGCGCTTCCACCGTGGTGACTGGTTCGCGGCGCTGCCCAATCTTCTCAAACACTTCCCCGACTACGTGCATCTCGACCGCATCCCGGCGGTCCGGGCGAAAGCGCAGGTACTGCCCGTGGGCTGCGACCTGGCCCGCCTCGAGCAAGGATCCAAACCGCAGGAGAGCCCGCCCCTCATCCTCTGGAACCAGCGCTGGGAGTACGACAAGGACCCACGGACCTTCTTCCAGGCGCTGGACGCACTCGTCGCCGACGGCATCGACTTCCGCGTGGCGCTGGCGGGCAGCAACGTGCGCCAACAGCCCGAGGAGTTCGAGGCGGCCCGGGCGCGGCTGGGTGAGCGCGTGGTGCACTACGGGCGCGCCGACGCCGCCACCTACCGGCAGCTACTCCGCGCCGCCGACGTGGTCGTCAGCACCGCCATCCACGAGTTCTTCGGCGTCGCCGTGGTCGAGGCCCTTTACTGCCGCTGCTTCCCCGTCCTGCCGCACCGCCTCGCCTACCCGGAGCTGTTCCCCGGGCAGTACCACGGTCGCTGTCTCTACCGCGGCTTCGACGCCCTCGTCGACCGCCTCACCTGGGCGCTCACCCACCCGGCGGAGCGCCGACGCGTCGGCGTCGCCCTGAGCGAGGCGGTGGCCCGCTTCGACTGGTCGCAGCAGGCGCCGGCCTACGACGCCGCGCTGGCCTCGCTAGTCCATCAGAAATCGGATCTTTAAAAAAGTTACGATTTCTATACACGAACCAGCGTCTGGTTACGCGATTCAATTGCAAAGTCACGCGAGCCAATCAGTGAGTCCTTGCAGACAACGGGCAAACGACCAAGCCAGGCGCGCGAGCCCCCGATAACCGCGCTCGCCGACCCGAGGTGGGCCGGCGAGCGATAAAAGCGTAAGCCGTCGTCGAAACTACTCGAGCACCAACGTCGCGCGGGCGCGGATATCCCGAGATGAACTGCCGACCAGGAGCTCGAACTCGCCCGGCTCCACGACCCAGGCGCCCTGGTGCGGATCGTAGAAGGCGAAGGCCCGGTGGTCCAGCGTGAACTCAACGCGTGCGCGCGCGCCCGGCTGCAGCGCGACCTTCTGGAAGCACTTGAGCTCCTGCGGAGGACGAGCCAGCGTCGCCGCGGCGTCCCCGACGTAGAGCTGTACGATCTCCTGGCCCGCCCGCTCCCCGGTGTTCTCCACCATCACGGCGACCGTGACTTCCTCGCCGATCGCGGCCCGCTCCGGCGCCTCCAGCGCATCGTAGGCGAAGGTGGTATAGGAGAGACCGAAGCCGAAGGGGAAGCGCGGCGCCACGTCCTTGGCGTCGTAGTAGCGATAGCCGACGAAGATCCCCTCCCCGTAGCGCACGTCGCGGTAGCCGGGGTAATTGATGTAGGTCGGATTGTCCTGCAGACGCCTGGGGAAGGTCACCGGGAGCTTGCCGGAGGGATTGACGTCGCCCAGCAGCACGTGGGCCAACGCGTTGCCCGCCTCCTGGCCCGGATAGTAGGCCAACAGCAGCGCCGGCACCTCGTCGGCCCAGGGCAACGCCACCGGCGCGCCACAGTTGAGCACGACGACGGTGTTGGGGTTGGCGGCGACCACGGCACGGATCAACTCGGTCTGCGGGCCGGGCAGCGCCATATTGGGGCGATCGTGCCCTTCGGATTCAAAGCCCTTGGGCATGCCGGCGAAGATCACGGCGACGTCGGACTCTGCCGCCAGCGCCGCAGCCTGCGCGATGCGGTCGTCCTCGCCCTCGCGGTAGGTGCGGGCCAGGGCCAGAGTCAGCGCGATGAAACGGGAGGGGTAGTCGTGCACAAACTCGATAGTGATCTTATAGGCGCGCTCCGCCTCCAGATCCCGGGAGACGACCGCCGACTCGTTCTCGGCCTCGGGGTACCCGGCGCTGCGCTCGCTCTCCGCCAGCAGCTCGCCGTCGAGGGTGACGCGCGCGTGCCCGGTGTTGGTCAGCGCGAAGGTATACTGTCCGCTCTCCGGCACCGTCAGCGTCCCGGTCCACCGGGCGGAAAAGGCCTCACGGGAGATCTCCTCGGCGGGGCTGCTGTTGTACCAGCCAAACTCAAGCTTCTCGTCCACCCGCTCCACGACGGGCTCGCCCGCGAGCTCCGCGTTGGCGAAGTACTCGCCCCACAAGCCGGGGCCCGCGCCCTGGGCCGGCGCCAGAGCGTCGCCGTCCAGCGCGGGCAGTACGACGAAGTTGTCGCAGCCCTGAGCGTAGCGCACGTCGACGTCGTCGCCAAGCCGGGTGCGCAGCCCCTCAAGCGGGCTGACGCGATAGGGCGGCTCCAGGTAGGAGCTGCCGCCGCCGCCGATGCGCGCCTCGGCGGCGTTCGGCCCGATCACGGCGACGCGCTCGAGCGCGGTCTCATCGAAGGGCAGCAGGGCATCCTCGTTCTTCAGCAGCGTCACCGACGCCTCGGCGAGCTCGCGCGCCAGCGCCTGGTGCTCCGGTGTATTGACGGCGCCGCTCGGGCGCTCCGCCGACTCGTCCAACTTGCCGGCCCACGCCAGCAGCCGCAGGATGCGCCGGGCGCTCTCGTCCACCTCGTCCTCGTCGATCTGCCAGAGCATCACCGCCTCGGTGAGCAGGTCTCCGTAGTATTTGGCCGGACCCGGCATCTCCAGATCGAGTCCGCCCTTGACCGACGCCGTAACGGTGTGGTTGGCGCTCCAGTCGGAGATCACGGCGCCCGCGAAGCCCCACTCCTCCTTCAGGATCTCCGTCAGCAGGTGCTGGTGCTCGCTGGCGTAGTCGCCGTTGATGCGATTGTAGGCGCACATCACCGTCCACGGCTGCGTCTCCTTCACCACCGCCTCAAAGGCCGGCAGATAGATCTCACGCAGCGTCCGCTCATCGACGATGGAGTTGCCGCGGAAGCGCTCGATCTCCTGGTTGTTGCAAGCGTAGTGCTTGAGCGACGCGCCGACGCCCTTACCCTGCAGCCCCTTGACCCAGGCGACGCCGATGCGCCCCGCCAGGTAGGGATCCTCGGAATAGGCCTCGAAGTTGCGGCCCGCCAGTGGCGTGCGGACGATGTTGACGCAGGGCCCGAGCAGCACGTCGCAGCCCAGCGCCAGCGTCTCCTCAGCGAGCGCCGCGGCGACCCGCTCGATCAGCTCGGGATCCCAGCTCGCCGCCATGGAGACGCCGGTCGGGAACGACGTCGCCCGTCCCGCCATGCGCCCGGCCTCCGTCTGCGTGGCCCGGACGCCATGCGGGCCGTCGGTCATGGTCAGCGACGGAATATCCAGCCGGGGAATCGGATGCGTATTCCAGGCGTCCAGCCCGGAAAGCAGCGCCACCTTCTCGGGCAACAATAGTTTTTCCAACAGTGCGTTGATTTGCGCTTCAAACTCTGCACTCATTTTGACCTCCCAATAGGTCTGCTAAGATAGGTCTGCTAAGATAGGTCTGCTAAGATAGGTCTGCTAAGATAGGTCTTACAAATGGTCTCGTTGAGGCCTCTCAATAGAGTGATCACGCAATCACCAAAGAAATCACAGGGGCTGCCTGAACGATCTCGAGGTCCTCAAACCATATTTTAGCACATATCTGCCGCTGGAGAAGAGCGTAAGCCGGTGTGAACCGGCCTGCGCGTCAAGACATAGGATCTCCTTGAGACATCCGATGTCTGGCGGTTCCCACGCCAAACGCTCGCGAGAAAACCACGGAACCCTCAACCCAAACTGCGCCTCATCAAGTGCATCCATGTTGGGCAAACACGATGATGACGTGGCCCCCACCCCCTGTGTCCCCCTCCCCACCGCTGGCGCTGTGCGCCGCTCCGGGGAGGGGGAGAAAAAGGGTGAGGGAGGCGCGTCAAACCCACTGCGTACGGCTTAATGCATATGGCTGAGCCAGGTACGCTGCTATCCAAAATGTCAACCTATATCTGGACCATTCCAAAACCCCGATTGAAAAACGCCTCATCTGCGCTAAGATAGAGGTCACTCACAAAAAATAACAAAGCAAAGGAGACGTTGATGACCCACCGAGACGTACTCATCCTCCTGGGTAGTCCCCGCAAGCAAGGGAACAGCGCCACGTTGGCCGAACGGTTGACCGCCGGTGCCGAGGCTACCGGCGCGACGGTCGAGCGCGCGTACCTGCACGGCCTGGATATCCAACCCTGCGCGGCCTGCGACGCCTGTCGCCAGGCGCCCGATTACCAGTGTATCCTCGACGACGACATGCAAGATCTCTACGCAAAGATAGCGCAGGCCGACGCGCTGGCGATCGCTACGCCCGTCTACTGGTTCACCATGTCTGCGCAGACCAAACTCTTCCTCGACCGTTGCTACGCACTGGGCGGCGAGCACCGCGCCCACCACGGGCTCTTCGGCAAGGAGATCGGGCTGCTCTTCACCTACGGCGACGAAGATCCGCTGGAATCCGGCGCCGCCAACGCCCTGCGCACCTTCCAGGACGCCTTCGACTACGTCGGCGCGCCCGTCGCGGGCTGGGCCCACGGCAGCGCCTCGGCGCCCGGAGAGATCCGGGAGCAGCGCGCTGTGATGGAGAAGGCGTTTAAGCTGGGGCAACGACTCGGAAAGACAAAGGATGCTGAGTAATGAGTACTAAAGAGGGATTGCAGACGGCGGAAGAATAAAGTATCCTGTAGAAGTAGGCGGGTAACTGCGGTTTCTGATCTTATAGGCGATACTAAGTAGGTCAGAAAAAATATGTTAACATTTGCTCGGAGCCCTCGTCTCGGG
>CAZCPK010000314.1:0-5191 GCA_964500755.1 uncultured Anaerolineales bacterium | reverse complement strand
TACTTAGCAAAGAAAGGTTGCTTACCATCGAGAGACGCCGGTTCTGGCGCGCGCGCGCGGGGGTGCTGATCCTCTTGCTGATCGGCGCCGCGCTGCGCCTACTCGCCTTCACGGAGATCCCCCCGGGCCTCTACCGCGACGAGGCCCAACACGGCCTGGACGCGCTGCGCGTGCTGGAGGGCGGCGGGCTGCCGCTCTACTTCACGGCGAACAACGGACGCGAGCCGCTCTTTATCTACCTCGTGACGGCCGGCGTGGCGCTGCTGGGCCGCACGCCCTGGGCCGTGCGGCTGCCGGCCTTCTTCGCCGGCGTGCTGACTCTGGCCGCGACCTACGATCTGGCCCGCGTGCTCTTCGACCGCCGGCTCGGGCGCTGGGCGCTGGGCGTGCTGACGGTCACCTTCTGGCACGTGCATTTGAGCCGCGTGGGGTTTCGCGCGGTCCTGCTGCCGCTCTGCACGGCGCTCTTTCTGGCGCAGGCCGCGCGCGGCGTAAAAACCGGTCAACGGCGGCACGGGGCGGCTGCCGGCGCGCTCTACGGCCTGGCCTGGTACACCTACACCGCCGTGCGCTTCACGCCGGTGGCGCTGGCGGCCTTCGTCGGCTACGCGTTGCTGACGCACCGCCGCGCGACCGCGCGCCGTTGGCGCGAGGGGCTGATCTTCGTCGCTGCCGCGCTGCTCGTCCTGGCGCCGCTGGGCGTCTACACCCTGCAACATCCTCAGGAGATCCTCCAGCGCACCGGACAGGTCTCCGTCTTCAGTCCCACCATCCACCAGGGCGCGCCCGTGCGCACGCTGCTCCGTCACATCTGGCGCACGGCGGGGATGTTCTTCGTGCAGGGCGACCGGATCTGGCGGCACAACCTGGCGTGGCGTCCCGTCTGGGGGCCGGCGCTGGGATTGGCCTTCGTCCTCGGGGTGGGCGTGGCGCTGGCGCACGTGCGACGCCACGCGGGCGCGGCGCTGGTCGTGCTCTGGACGGCGGTCATGGCCGTGCCGACCGTGCTGGCCGAAGACGCACCGCACTTCTTGCGCGGCGTCGGCGTGCTGCCGACGGTCGCGCTGCTGCCGGCACTGGGGCTGGCATGGGGCGGCTCGCGCCTCACCGCCCGGGGACGCCGTATGCTCGCCCGGCTGATCCCGGCGCTGCTCCTGCTGCTCGGCGGCGTCGACACGACGGTCGCTTACTTCGTCCGCTACGCCGACGCACCGCTGGCCTACCATTGGTTCGAGGCCGGGCCGGTGGAGCTGGCGGAAGAAGTCAACGCGCTGCGCGGCGCCGACTGGGACGGGACACGCGTGCAGCGCGACGCCGCGACCGAGCGGAGCGTCTACCTCGACCGGCAGCTATGGAAGAGCTGGCGGGCGCTGCCGTTTCTCGTCCCGGAGGAGAGCGTGCGCTTCCTGCCCGGCGCACCGGACGCGCCGCTCGCCTCGCACCAGGCCTTCGTCGTCTGGCCCTACCGCGATTGGGGCCCCGACGTCTGGCCCCGGATCGGCCATCCGGCCTACCTGCAGGCGCGGAGGGGACCGCGGGCCCAGGGCGACCTCGAGCTTGCGCCGACGACCATCGCGCTCATCCTGCAAACTTCGCCGGTGCCGGAGCTGCCACCCGCCGTCGCCCGCTTTGCGGAAGGGATTACCCTGCACGCGGCGCTGGTCCGCCCCGAGGACGACGGTGTGCGGGTGCGGCTCTGGTGGCGGGCCGGAGAGACGCCTTCCGCCGCCCACAAGGGCTTCGTGCACTACCTGCGCGGGGACGAGGGCATCGGTCAGCACGACGGACAGCCGGGCGCCGAGGGACTGCCGACGACGCACTGGCAGCCGGGCGACGTTATCCTGGACGAGCGCTTCCTGCCCGACATCGCGCCGGACCCGGCGACGGACGCGCTGCGCATCGGCTTCTACGAAGTCGAGACCCTGGAGCCGCTGGCGGTCGTCGACGCGGCGGGCGAGCCCACGAGCACCTGGGTCGAACTGCCGGTGATAGTAGAGGAGTGAAGAGGAGGCCTACTGAGGCTTGTAAAGGTATACCTTCCCGCGCGATTTCTGGATATCCCGGAGCAAAGGTATCTTTGCAATTGCGGCGGGCGAGCCCGAAGCATTTTACCGGGTTGTAACTCCCCTGGCTCCATCACGCGATCGGGAAGTATTTCTGAACAGATCCTAAGATTTCACAGCCATTGAATCGGAACCTTATGCGCTACAGCTTGGAACTCTGGGTCGCCCGTAAGCACGGTCGCGGAGATTTCCTGGGCCAGCGCAGTGGTGAAAGCATCCGCATACGAAAGGGGATGATTGGCCTTGATATGAGCGGCTTCGATAGTCCGCTGGTAGGTAGCGACGATAAACTCAATCGGTGCGGCGTGGGCCGTGGCAAGAAATCGATCGACAGCCGGCAGTCCACGGCGACGCTCAATGATGTAGATCAGCTCACCAAAGTTGACCAGACTCATGTAGAGCGAAGTCCCGTCTGCTTCGGCTTCTCTGAAGAGCTCTTGCACGATTTTCCAACCGGGCTCCCTCTGCAAGAATACGATCCAGGCGTAGGAGTCCACCACGTATCTTGAGGTCATGCCGACTCCGGGGGAGATTCTTTTTCGGGGCGGCGCCGTATCTCGGCCTCTTCGCGTGCGTAGTCCTGGCGCCGTTCCGCCAACAACAGCTCTGTCCAGGGGACTTCGTCCTCTTGCCCGGCGAACATGCCCGCCATGGCCTCAATGGGATCGTCCGGTATTGGCACCAGGGACAGCCGACCGGCATAATCTACGACCTGTACCTTGGTCCCCGGTTCCAAATCATATTTATCGCGTAGTTCTTTGGGGATAACGACCCACCCTTTTGAGGATACGGTCATGATTTTAGGCACAAAGATCTCCTTTTGTATAACTTAATTATCTTTAGTATAACAAATACGAGGATATATGTCAACGAGTAACGGGCAGGGATACTTTGAAGCAACTGCGTGTTAAATCTATTGCGATAGCGATTGCGCTGGGGCTGCTGGCAGCAGCGCCGCTCTGGGGACCGGGCATGGTCAACACGCGGGGCGGCGGCGACAGCCCATTTCTGCTCTGGCGCACGCTGGAGATGGCAGAGAGCTTCCGACACGGCGTCGTTCCCCCACGCTGGATGTCCCACGCGGCTTACGACCTCGGTTATCCGTTCTTCAACCACTACGCGGCGCTCCCCTACTACCTGAGCGGCGCGCTGACGGCGCTGGGCGTGGGGCCGCTGACCGCCATCCAGACGACCCAGACGCTGGGCTTCGTCTTGGCGGCGTTAACCGCGGCGCTCTGGGCCCGCCGGCTCTTCGGCGACCGACCGGCTGCCGTCGTGCTGACCAGCGCGGCCTACACGCTGGCGCCGTTCCACATGGTCAACGTCTACGTGCGGGGCGACTCGCTCTCGGAATTCTACGCCTTCATCTGGTATCCGCTGATCCTCTGGGCGCTGGCCCGGCTCGCCGAGCGTTTCACGGCGCGTCGGCTGGCGACTGCGGCGCTGAGCTACGGCGCGCTGATCCTGACGCACAACGTCTCGGCGTTGATCTTCTCCCCTTTCGCCCTGCTCTACGCGCTTCTGATGGCCTGGAAGCAACCAGCATCCAGCTTCCAGCATCACGCTTCCAGCATCGCACTCCCCTTCCTCCTCGGCATCCTGCTCACCGCCTGGTTCTGGCTGCCTGCGATTGTCGAGACCGGATACGGGCAGATGGGGCCGGGCTTCACGCAGGACTACTTCCACTACGAGAACCACTTCCGCGCCGGGAACCTGGTGCAGCGCACGCCAACCTTCGACTACAGCACGGTCGGCAGCACCAGCGAGGCCGGGCCCTTCGCCATGGGCTTGGTGCAGGCGGGGTTGGCAGTGGTCGGAAGCGGGGTGCTGATTTGGCGTTTGATCGGGTTGAGGGTCGAAAGTCGAAGGTCGAAAGTCAGGAGTCAGGAGTCAGGAGTCAAGCGTGAATCCAAAATCGTAAATCAAAAATTGAAAATTCCAAGTCATACAGTCTACCTGTTGACAGGGCTCGCGTTGGCGACGGTGATGATCACGCCGCTGTCGCGTCCGCTGTGGAAGTACCTGCCGCTGCTGGAGACGACACAGTTTCCGTGGCGCTTCCTCTCGGTCCAGGCGCTCTTCACCGCCGCGCTCACCGGCGTGCTGGCGACAGGCCCACGCGAGCGTCACGCCTCACGCTTCGCATCCCTGCTGGCCCTGCTCTGCGCTGTGGCACTGGCGCTCTCCGCGCTGGTCGCCCTGCAGCCCGACCGCCTGCGCATCACCGACGCCGACGTGACCTGGGACACCCTGCTGCTCTACGAATCCTTCACCGGCAACATCGGCACGACGATCCGCTACGAGTACCTGCCGGCGGACGTGGTGCCGCGCCCCTACATTTCGGAGGCCGTGGTCGACGGTGTAGGACGCGCCGCGCCCCTCGCGCCGGCAGAAGCCGCGCTCACCGCGCAGCGGCAGACACGCACGCCCACGCGCCGCGTCTGGGAGGTCACGCTCGCGACCGAGGCGCCGGTCACGTTCCCGCTGCACTGGTGGCCCGGCTGGCGCGCCCGGGTGGACGGTCGGCCCGCCGACGTTTATCCGCTGCCGGGCTCGGGCCGGCTCACCGTGGACCTGCCCGCGGGCCACCACACCGTCGAACTGCGGTTGGGCGACACCCGGTTGCGCGTCGTGGCGAAGGGTCTCTCGCTCGTTACGGCGCTGAGCGCCGTCGTGGGGCTGGTGCTCCGCCGTCGAGAGCGGCTGCGCGTTACCCGGCGCGACGCTGTCGTAGGCGGCGTCCTGCTGCTATCCCTGGCGCTCTCAATAGCGTTACCAGCGATCGGTCAGACCGGCGCGTCCTTCGAAGGCCCGGCGACGTTCTTCGACTTCGTCCAGATGCCCTACCCGCACAGCGGACCGATCGATTTCGGGGCGGCGCATCTGGAGGAAGTCCGGGCGTCCGCTACGGCCCAGGGCGGCGAGACGCTGACGACGACGCTGCGCTGGACGCTGCCGGAAACGTCGGCGTCGGCGCAGCCGCTCACCGGCACCCTGCGCCTGGTCTCCCCGGCGACGCCGCGGCACAACGTGCCCTACACGCTGACCGAGACCACATTCCCCGTCGCGCCGACCCACCGCGTCGCGCTGACGCTGCCCGACGACCTGGCACGGGGCCTCTACCTGCT
>CAZCPK010000313.1:0-5199 GCA_964500755.1 uncultured Anaerolineales bacterium | reverse complement strand
TTATAAAATGGATGGTCTGACTCTCGAGTTCGGTCCCCTCTTCGACGGCTGCACTTGCCACGACAACAGCTTTCATTCGCTTGATCATGGCGACCGCCGGTTTGGGCCAAAGGCGTACCTGCATCTTACCTACTTTCTACTCCAGCCAGGAATGGCTGACAGTACGCGCAAAATACCTACAGAACAAACCCAGAAAGCTCTCCCCTACGGGTAAATCTCGTCAGCTAAGCGCCGAGATAATGGTCCGGCAGAAAGCGGGGAGATCGTCGGGCGAGCGTGAGCTGATCAAGTTACCGTCCCGCACCACCTCGGCGTCCAACCATTCCACGCCGGCATTGACCATGTCGTCCTTGATGGCAAAGAACGACGTCGCCCGTTTCCCCTCCAGAATCCCCGCGGAGATAGGCACCCAACCGGCATGACAGATCATCGCCACGATACCGCCACGCTCGTAGACCCCCCGTACCAGATCGAGCGTCGCTGTATGGCGGCGCATCTGATCAGGAGCGTAGCCGCCGGGCACGATGACGGCGTCAAATGCTTCAGGGGAAACGTCTGCAGACCCCACGTCCGACGTCACGGGCATGCCGTGCTTGCCGTGATAGGTGATATCGGGGCCCGTCCCTACCACAACGACTTCGGCGCCCGCTTCGCGCATGCGAATAAGGGGATACCACAACTCCAAATCCTCAAAAAGTTCCTCGGCCAAAATCGCGATACGTTTACCCTGTAGTTTCATAGCTATGCTCCTCCTCGTAGTTCTCTTATCCCGACTGCACAGCGGGCAGTGTCTCAAGCGCCTCGCGGACGATCTGACGAATTCTGCCCACCTTCAACGGTTTATTCAGACAACGATAGACCTCAAGCTCCTCCGCTTCTTGGATCACCTCGTGACAGCCATAGGCCGTAATCCAGATCACCACCACGCCGCGACCATCTTTCACGACTTGCCGGGTCAGATCAATGCCACTTACATCCGGCAGGCGCAAATCTGTAATCAACAAATCTGGTGAGGATCCTTCCAAGACGGCCCAAGCTTCTTGATAATTGCGAGCCGTCAGGATTTCGCTTCCCTCGATTCGCTTTAGAATGTCACGAAGCACAAAAAGCAGCCAATCGTCGTCTTCTACAACCAATATCTGACGCAACGATCCCATCTACGTCACTCCACCCACTATTCTCGATCAACTCTCACGTCGGATTCGCTCTACTATCAAGTAACGGAGGCTTACGTTCGAACCATCTCCAAACGGTTGATATGGCAGTACACACTTACGAAAGTAGCGCGACAATAATCTAACTATGAGGATAACACACAAAACAAGACTTAGAATCTGGAGACGGTCAGGAGTACTTTTGATCTCCGTTGGAAAGGTTGGGAATTCGTTGGCGCCTCGCTCGTCAACAAACCTAAGGCAAAAAAACAAACCACAGGCGTTGACCAAAACGTCTAGCTCGTGAGAAAAAGATAGCTGCCATGATCAGAGAACGCTAATCATGGCAGCCTGGCCCCGCCTTCCACCACCGCACTTCCGGGATCTACAGTCAAAACTTGATCAAGAGAAGCCACAGGGAAAGTGGTTATTCACCAAATCGATAGCCTACCCCCCGGACATTCAGGATATAAGATGGACTGGACGAATCTTCTTCCACTTTCTTTCGCAAACGATGAATGTACCATTTGATGATCTGCCGCGCCTCGTGCAAGCTCTCAGGTTCGTAATCACGCACTACCTTGACGAGTTCTGGAGGCGGTACGACGCGGTGGGCATTTTGCATCAGATGAACCAACAGATCGAACTCGCTGGGCGTCAGATCGATCAACTCGCCGTTCATCCGCACAATGTGCTTCTTAAGATCAATGTGGAATCCTCCGCGTTGCAAGACCTCCAGATCCTGCTCTTGGTCGTCCTGTACCCGGTCCAACATCGTCTTCTTTCGTTGCCAGGTCTCTTCGATCGCTTCCCGTAGTTCATCGGGCTTGATCGGTTTGACCATGTAACGATCCACGCCCTCACGAATCGCCTTCTGGGCCGACTCGAGGGAGCCGTGTCCTGTCAGTATGATCACCACCATCTCAGGCCATCGCCAGCGGATCGCCTCCAAAATGCGTAGACCGTCCACCCGTCCACCAAGTTTGAGGTCGATGACAGCCAGATCAAACCGAGAATCACGTAATGCGTCGAGGGCCTCTTCACCGCTGGGCGCGGTCACGACGATATGCCCGGAGCGACGCAGCGTCTCCTCAACGAAGAAACGAACCCCCTCTTCGTCATCGACGACCAAAGCACGGATAGGCTCTACCATAAACATCCTCCTACAAACTCAATAACCCTGGGTCTGATTATCCCATCTCCCCTCAAGCCCATAAAAGCTATCCCCTGCTGAAGAAAACAACAAAACCGCACCATCTATATGCCATTTTACCAGATAAAGCGATTTGTTCATACCAATGTCCTCGCGTTTATTCCAGACCCAATAGACGCCGCTCCTCCGACATCTCGAGATCTCCCGGAGATCCAAAGCTTGACTCACCTGAAAAAAGGTCCAAGAAATCGGATTTTTAGGTGGTTATACCCTACATCTAGTGATTTTGTTCATGAGAAACCCACATATAGTATCAAATCGTAGAAAAATCCGATTTCTGCTAGTTATTTCAGTAGAGTCAAAGATTGACTCACCTGAAAAAAGCATCTGAACCACTGAGACGCAGAGGGCACAGAGATTTTAATTTTCCACCTAGCTGCCTATCACTTTGGGGCAAAGGCTTGTTTATTACGAGCTGAAACCGATACATACTTCTCAAGAGCACAATATCCTACATAATGCTATGTAGAGGCTTGTAGTTAGCGACGCAGCCCAAGAGCTGCGTCGCGTCATAACGCCACTCCGCCCGAGGACTCCGTGGCTAACCACGAACCTTTGATCTTGAATTTGGGGAGCTTTACGCAAAATTGTTCATATGTTCACGAAAGTGATAGGTAGCTGGTTTTCACTACATTTCTACGGTAAGCAAGCTTTCTTCACCAGAGCCAACCTGGACTTTGAAGTTGACAAGTCGAGCTCTTCGTGTATAATTCGAGCGTTGAAAATTAAAGCCCCAGTGGCGGAATTGGCATACGCGGCAGGTTGAGGACCTGTGCTCGAAAGGGCGTGGAGGTTCGAGTCCTCTCTGGGGCACCAAAAGACAAGCTGTGCTTACGAGCAAATGTAAGCACAGCTTTTTTGTCTCCGAAGCAGCTCCCATCCAGCAATCGGCTTCCCCTGAAAGTGGGTGAACTTTCTCCTGCCGACACGCATGTAACGGTATAGAGGCGCCGTCCTGGCGCACGTTATCCATCTATCATCTCCAAGGAGGAGAAACATGCGTACGAAAGCCCCGTTCATCATTATGCTCATGGTCACCCTGCTCTTCGCCGGCTGTAGTCCGCCTTCCCCCGACGCGGCCCCCACCGGCGAGCCTCCCCTGGAAGTCCCGGCAGAGGAAGCACCGATGGAGGAGCCCGTGGAAGAAGTAGCAGTGAACGCAGAGACAACGGAAGAACCGGTCCCCAATCCTCAGACCCCAGAGGGCAAGCCTATCGACTACTCCGCAGCAGCACCGCCCCAACGGCCCCGGATCATCATCAAAAACGCTGAACTTCAGCTGCTCGTCTCCGACAGCGACATCGCCGTCGATCGGACGACGCAGATCGCTGCCAACTACGGCGGCTACATCATCAGCTCGCGGATCTGGTACAAGGATTGGCAGGACGACCAATACAAATACGCCTCCCTCACCCTCGGCGTCCCCGTAGAGCAATTTGAGCCGGCCCTCAACAGACTGCGCGGACTGGCCATCCGCGTGAAGGATGAAACGGCCTCCGGGCAGGACGTCACCGACGAGTACGTGGATCTGCAATCGCGCGTGCGCAACCTGGAGGCGACCCGCGACCGCATCCGTGACTTCCTTGACCAGGCGGAGACCGTCGAGGAGTCGCTGCGCGTCAACGAGCAGCTGGCCGCCATCGAGGCGCAGATTGAGGAAGCGAGAGGACGCATGAACTACCTCTCCAACCGGGGCGCATATTCCACCATCGCCGTGCAGATCGACCCCGAACTACCCAAACCCACGCCCACACCGACACCCACCCCACCCGCGCAATGGAGCGTGACGCGCTCGGTCAGAGAGGCCACGGAAACATTGGGTGGCATTCTGCGCGTTTTCGTCGAGATCTTCGTCTGGTTCAGCATCGTGGGCGTGCCGCTACTGGCTCCGCTGGTCTTGTCTTACCTTATCATCCGGCGTCGGACGCGGTGAGAGAATACCTCATCCAAGATAAGGGGGGCGGAAAAGCAATTGAGGTCCGGCGTAACACCCGGACCCCAACGTCATACGCTTGCGACGATGCTTATGCCTTACGCTTCTTCTTGCGCAAGAGCACGATCAACAGGACGATCATCCCCGCAGCGATCAGTGGCGGCAGCCACGCCGGCATCAGAGGAATCTCCTCCGGTAGTTCAGCCGGCGGGACCTTGGCCGCGCCCCAATCGACGCCGCCGGCCCGCGCGCCGCTCGTATTGACCTCGGTGAAGTCCGCGTCGGTGACGTCGACGCGCTTCCACTCGCTGTCGGCGAGATTCGCGCCGGTCAGATCCACCGACTTCAGGCTGACGCCCGTCATCTGCGTACCGCTCAGGTTCGCGCTCTGCAGGTTCGCCTTCTCAAAACTGACGCCCATAATCTTACTCTCACTGAGATCGGCGCTGGAGAGATCGGCCTTGTCAAAGCCGACCCCGGCGAGCGTCGAGGCGACCAATTTGGCCGCTCTAAGCACGCTCTTCCCCAGATTGACCCCGGCGATCTTGGCGCCGGAGAGCCTGGCTCCGGAGAAATCGGCCTCGCCCAGGTCGACGCCGCCAATTTTGGCCTCGGTCAGATCGGCGCCGCTGAGATTGACGCCGGTTAATTTCGCGCCGCCCACCTTGATGCCGGCCAGATCCAGACCGCTCAGATCCGCCCCGCTGAGCTCCCGCGTTTCCTGCAGGCGCTTGAGCACATCTTCGCGAGAGCCCAAGGATTCCACAACCTCCACCTCGCCCAGTCGTACATTTTCTTCTGCCATCTCTTAACCTCCCAAGGAATTCTAATTTTTACTCAACCGTGCTGTTAAGGGCCACAGTATTTGAACGGCCGATGGCCAAAATAAATGAGCAGGC
>CAZCPK010000312.1:2010-5264 GCA_964500755.1 uncultured Anaerolineales bacterium | reverse complement strand
AGACCCTCGCCAATGTCGCAGAACGTGCTTAGCATGATGACCTGGGTAAACGTTGCCAGGAGGCGCTGAGCAACCTTAGAAAGCCTTAGTACCGCTTCGTTTGTCCATGTGGTACGACGTAATTGGATTGGTCACTTTCTTCTCTTGACCGATCTTCCAACGATGGTTCGTTCAATCCAGGCGCAGCAGGCGCCGCAGGCGAAAGACCCGCCCGGTCCGCTCCATCCATTCAATCAAGAGCAGATCACGCAGGAAGAGCAAACGCCGTACGGTGTAGTAGACCCGTTGGTAAAAGGTACTTTTGCGGATAGGATCATAATCAACCAGCAGCAGTCGACGATCCGGGCCCTGACAGAGCAGCAAGTTGTGGGAACGCAGTAGATTACGCTTGATAAGAAAACTCCACAAACGCCACGGGAACATGTGAGGAGCGTTGAGACGTCTGCGCTCAGCTTTGTTGCGGCTGGTGCGCCCGTAGAGATCAGGCATCTGCCCAGTCTGATGATAGAAGCGCAGTGACCGACGAATAAGATCACGGAGTTGTTTGGCGAGGACGTGGCGCTCCTCGTCCGTCAATGCCTCGTAGTCGACCTGATAGAGCGATGGGGCGTCACAGACGTACGGTTGCATCACCACAGGTTGCACCTCTCCCTGGCTGTTGTGGGCCACAAAGAAGTAGTTGGGGATGGTGTACGTGGGCCCCAACGCCTCGCTAAAGGCTCGAGCTGCCGCTCGCAACACTTTGGCCTCGGCTACAGCCTCTTCGACGGAGCCCCCGCTCTCGCTCTTGACCTTGATCACGTGTTTCTCGTTCTCTGTGCGGTAGACCTCGGTCTCATTGCCGCCGGCGATCCGCTGCACGTGTCGATCGGCGCCCACCGCCGCGAACAGTCTGTCGGCATACATGGCATACATGGCGAGCCCCCTTCTCTTTAATAAACGGATGACAAAAGACAGACGGATGCTGCAGCATCCGTCTTCTTATAGTACGCAGGAACCGTCCGCTCGTTGCATTAGTCTGGGGGTAAAGCGCTCAATCGCGCCAGATCCTTCCGCAGAACGGAGACAAACGTGGAGAGTGCAGCGTAGGTGAGCGGGTCGTGAGAAACGCCCACACGGATGACGGTCCGGGGATGGTAGCTGATCCCCAGGGCCAGCACGGGCACGCTGAATCCTTTCTGGTGAGCGAGTTCGAAGACCTGGCACACACCTCCGGGGTTGAGGGGCCCCAAGCGCCGCGGGTAGAACATGCCTTCGGGATAGATCAGGACCAGCTCCCCTTGAGCGTAGAGCCACCGGACGTAAGCCAGCGCTTGCTGCTGCATCCTCCGCGCCTTGCGGAGACAGTCACGCCGAGCTACACCAGCGCCGGCCCGTAGTATATCCTTGGCGCGAATGACGGGAATACCACCCAACGCCTCGAGTAGACGCGGGGGGAGACCGGCGGCTCCGTATTTCATCAGGTAGTTGGCCTGACGTCCCGTCTCGCTATAGAGGGCCCAACTCAGCAGCAGACTATCGCGGGTGGCGCGGTGTTTCGCCAGGAGCAGGGCCGGCCCCTCACGCGGAAGGTGCTCCGGGCCCTCAATGGTGAGACGATGCGCCCGCGCGACCAACCATAAGAGAGGATAGCAAGCGCGGACGGCCCACGCCTTGCGCTGGAGTATGTGAGAGGATTGTCCCTTCATGAGGCTCACTATACTACGGATCGGGCACGTCACAAAGGCGTTCTCCTTTGGTGATTACACCTCCCACCACAGAGCCCACCGAGAGAAACAATTCTTTCTCTGCGTGCTCAGTGCTCTCTCTCTGGTGAAAACCGCCGGACGCCGCGAACGACAGTAGACTTATGGGGAATCACGGGGTTCTCCTGAAGATAGGTCGCCCGGCCTACTTTTTTGCTGTTGGTACACCGGCGACTCGGGGAAACTCTTATGATAGATCACGTTGTCATGGGGGAGCTCCTCGCTATAATGAGCGAATGGATTAGTGAGAAAAGGAGTGGTCGATGAGGAAGCAACGTTTGGTAGGATGGTTAATCGTTCTGAGCCTGGCGCTGACGGGCTGTCTTGCGTCAACGCCAACAACGTCGAAGTCCCTGGTCTTTATGGCGGGCTACAAGCCGCAAGCGAATCTGCCTTTTGTGGGTGTCTACGTCGCCGAGGAAAAAGGGTTCTTTGCCGAAGCGGGGTTGGACGTGGAAATTCAACACTCAACGGGCCGTGGCGAGCATCTGCAGCTGTTGACGACGGGCAAGGTCGACGTCACGACGCAGGACGCGGCAGTGCTGCTCAAGCGCCGGGCCGATCCGGGACTCCCGCTGGTCTCCCTGGCCCTCATCGGGCAGCAGGGCCAGCAAGCCTACGTCGCGCTGGAGAACGCCGGTTTCGAGACACCCGCCAACTGGCGCGGACACGTCGTCGGTTACAAGGGGACGCCGCCGCCGGACCTGCTGGCGCTGCTCGACGCCGTGGGGCTGAGCGAGGACGACGTGGACCTGGTCAACGTCGGCTTCGATCCGCGTGTGCTCGTCGAGAAGAAAGTTGACGTCTACCCGGTCTTCAACTCCAACGAACCCTATCTGCTGCGAAAGTGGGGGCACGACCTCCGGGTCTGGGAGGCGGCGGAGTACGGCATCCCCACCCTGGGCTTGACCTACGTCAGTACACCGGAACTTATCGAGCGTGATCCGGAGCGGATGGCGCGCTTTGTCCGCGCCGCGCTACGCGGTATCGACTACGCCGGCGCGTACCCCGACGAGGCGGTGGAGATCGTGATGCGCTACGCCGGCGAGGAGACGGATCCCGAGCACATGCGCTTTATGCTGGAGACGGAACTGGCGGACGCGCGCGCACCGGTCACCGAGGAGCACGGTCTGGGGTGGCAGACCGTCGGGCAATGGCAGGCGCTGCACGACACACTGCTGACCTACCACGCACTCGCGGCGCCGCTGGAAGACGTCGAGGCGGCGTTTACCAATCGCTTCCTGGAGGAGTGACCTCACGAGATTAGAGCTGCGTTCCATGCAAGAGAAAGGGGCTGTCCTTGTGACAGCCCCTTTGACGCCGATCGAGCTCCTCGTCTTATTCGATGTAGCCCAGCCCACGTAGACGGGCTGTCAACTCCTCGTCCTCCTCCAGATTTAGCTGCTCCGTGCCGCCGTTCGAAGGACGACGGGACTCCGCGCCAATCAGGAAGGTCTCCAGCAGCTCGTTGAGTTCTCGGGTGATCTCCGGCTGATCGTCCAGGAGATT
>CAZCPK010000312.1:0-2000 GCA_964500755.1 uncultured Anaerolineales bacterium | reverse complement strand
CGGGTGATCCCCCACCGTGATCAGCTTGTAGGCATCTCGGTAAGCCGCACGCCGCATCTGGTGACAGCGGTAGATATCGATGGCCTCCGGATCGTGGGTACGCATCAGCTGTAGCAGCGTGTTGGGCGTATACGCTTCCGTAAAGACGATCCCTTGCTCTTTATCGTGTCCATTGAGCGCCTGAGAGAGACTCAATCCCTCCACGTCGCTGAGGATTCTGCCGTTGCCGTTGCCATTGCTGACCTCTGTGACGCCGGCTGCCTCCAGAGCCGTGTGAAAGACCCGTCGCGTTGAGGTAAGGTTGCTTACACGTTTGCCCGCAGGGAAATGACGGGGATAGCGCACGACGAGCGGAACGCGCACCAGATCGTCGTAGGCGACCAACGAGTGCCCCACGAAGTCGTGATTATTCATCCCCTCCCCGTGATCCGAGGTGATGATGACCAGCGTGTTATCGTGTACCTCAGGCTGATTCAGGTACTGGTAAATTTGACGCATCAAACGGTCTTCGTAGTAGATCTCCGTATCGTACATATCGTTGATCACCCGATCCTGCAGCTCCGTCAAGGGCTCACGCAAGGGTACCATCCAGCGGTAATTCTCGTGATTGTACTGCCGCATGAATTCCCGCGCTTCCCGATCCTTGCGGAAGTAAGGTGCGTGCTTTTGAGTGAAGCGGGTTGGCGGGCGGAAGGGCAGGTGCGTTTCCATCAAGTTGACAAAAGCGAAGAGCGGACGCTCTGCGCCTTTCCGTTTACGAGCTCGCAGATAACCGACGACATCCCGCAGGGACTGGGTCGAGTTGCCCTTGAAATTGAGGTACGGCTGCCAGAGCGGGATGATCCACGGATGGAGCGCGATCTTCAAAAGCAGATCGCTGTGGGCGAAAGCATTTTGCAGGGGTGTCGTGAGTCGACGCATCAGACGGCTAAATCGCTGAGTGGTGCGCGTCGCCAGATTAGGGCGAGATTGACCGATCGGCGGGCGGTCAGGTACAGTTCCACCGTAATTGTAGAAGGCCTCGAAGCCCCGGTCGAGTCCGTTGTCGACCACGCCCAGCAGCGGGTTGTTGCAGAAGCCAACGGTAGCGTAACCGTGCTCCTGGAGAATCTCTGCCAGGGTCTGCTGTTTTTTGCTATGACGGTCGTAGATCTGCGTCGTCATGTGTGTGGAGGGATACTCGCCCGTGAAGAGCGAGGCGTGGGCCGGTATGGTCCACTGGGCCGGCGAGATCGCCCGCTCAAAGAGAACGCCGTCCTCGGCGAAGGCGTCCAAGTTAGGGCTCGTCTCGCGCTCGTAATCGTAGCAGGAAAGCCGGTCGGCTCGTAACGTATCCAACACTATCAATAAAATATCCGGCTGTCGTTCACTCATTGTTTCTATTTCACTCCTTATCTTAACTCTGCCTCATTCTTTCTTATGCTTCGTCATCCTCAGGTAGACGATAAACCCGCTCCATAGACGCTCGAATATGCTTCACCTCCCCCTGGATCTGGCGCTGCACAGCCCGGCGCACCAGGGGGAAATTGAGCGCCCAGGTGCCCAAGCGGCCTTCGCTGCCAATCTCCAGACGCAAGCGCGTCTTGTCTCCCCCCAAAGGCTCCAGCACAAAGGCGCCCCAGACCGGGAGTGCGGGCTTGAGCACACGGAAGTGGAACTGATAACGTTGTATCTTCGTCAATTCAAAACGAAGCGTTATCCGCAAACCGAAGAACCGCTCTCGGGTCTCAAACCGGGCGCCAACCTCGCCAAAATCCCCGTGGGTAAAAGTAAAGCCCTCGTGGGTAGCGAAGGTATAGCGTTCGGGATGTGTCTGGAGGTCAAGAAACCACTGACGTGCCTGCTCTGCGGGGACATGGATCGACGTTTCCGCGTGAATTCTGGTATCGCTCATATATTTCTACTTGTTGTTCCCTGAATTAAGATCAGTTATCATCAATTTTCGTTCGTCTCTTGCAACCTTATGGGTCTTTTGGACTTTGCCGGATGGTGGAATGAGC
>CAZCPK010000311.1:0-5279 GCA_964500755.1 uncultured Anaerolineales bacterium | reverse complement strand
ACGTTCTGGGGTGGCGAGGGCGGTTTCGGTAATCGATTTGCTTCGAAATCCCTAATTTTCCCGCGGTTGACTTCTGTCCCCAACGGTGTTATAGTGTGCGTCGGGCAAGTTCATGATATTTCATACCATCCCATAGCGAGAGGTGACTCTGAATCCCATGAAGGTCCGCTATATCTTTGCGCTATTCGCCCTAGGCTTTCTTTGCTTGAGCTTCGGCGGCGTCGCAGCCGCCAAAGAGCCGGTCGTGCGCGCGGTCTTTTTCTACAGTCCGACGTGCGGTCACTGTCACCAGGTTATGTCCCAGACGCTCACCCCTATCGAGGAGCGCTACGGGGAGCAGCTACAGGTTCTGAAGATCGATACGTCCACGGAGTTAGGCGCCACTCTATTCCAGGCTGCAGTGGAACAGTACAGGCCCGGTATGATCGGTGTGCCCCTGCTGGTCGTTGGAGACGAGGTGATGGTCGGCAGCGTCGAAATTCCCCGGAAATTCTCCAACCTCGTGGACCAGTATCTGGCCGACGGGGGCGTGGCGTGGCCTGACTTACCCAATCTCCCCACCGAGAACGTGGAAAGCACCGACGAGACCTGGCGCGACCGCTACATGCGCGATCCTTTCGGCAACACCGTCAGTGTAGGCGTATTGCTGGGGCTCCTGGGGGCGATCGCAGCCGTCGTTAGACCAAGACCCTGGCACATCGGCGTGGCTGCGCGCTATCTCCCGTGGGGCTTCCTGATCGTGGCGTTGCTCGGTACCGTGGCGGCGACCTACCTCAGTTACGTGGAGACGACCCAGACCGAGGCTGTATGCGGCCCGCTGGGCGACTGTAACGCCGTCCAGCAGAGCGAGTACGCCGTACTCCTCGGCTTCCTGCCCATGGCCGTCTTCGGTCTGGTGGGCTACATCGCCATTATCGCCACTTTCATCTATGGCTGGTGGATCAAGGGCCCCTACGCGGAGTACGCTCCGGCGGCGACCTTTCTGCTGGCGGCCTTTGGCACCATCTTCTCCGCCGGCCTCACCTTTCTCGAGCCTTTCGTCATCGGCGCGACCTGCATGTGGTGTCTGACGTCGGCGGTGTGCATGGGGCTGCTCCTCGTGATGAGCGCCGGTCCCGGATGGGCGGTGCTTCGCCCGCGTTTCTATAGACGGCACCGTGATCGCAGAGGGCGACGCAGGTAAGCACCGCAGTCACGGACAGCGCATAACCGACGCCCAGAGCCTCTGGGCCTGGGTGTCAGCCGGGCTCCGTCATGGCCCGGGGATCCAGAAGCTCGTCGAGCGTCTCCGCTGACAACTCCGTCCGTTGGGCGGCGACCGCCCGGACGGTCTGACCGGTACGATGCGCTTCCTTGGCAACCTCGGAGGCCGCATCGTAGCCGATGACCGGCGCCAGGGCCGTCGCCAGGGAGAGGCTGCGCGCCGCCATCTCCCGACACCGCGCCGCATTGACCTCGATCCCCGCCACGCAACGTTCGGTGAAGGCGCGGGTGGCGTTCGCCAGCAGCGCGACGCTGCGGAGCAGGTTGTGCGCCATCAGCGGCAGCATGGTATTGAGCTCGAAGTTGCCGCCTAGCCCGCACTGGGTCAGCGCCGCATCGTGCCCCACAACCTGCGCCACCGCCATCAGCAGCGCCTCCGCCAGTACCGGGTTGACCTTGCCCGGCATAATCGACGAGCCCGGCTGGAGCGCCGGCAGCCGCAGCTCACCTAACCCGTTGCGCGGTCCCGACCCCAGCCAGCGCAGATCGTTGGCGACCTTGCCCAGCATCACCGCCACGCCGCGCAGAGTCCCCGAGACCGCGACGATCTCGTCCCGCGAGGCGTTGGCTGCGACGTGATTGTCGGCCTCCACGAAATCGAGATCCAGCGCGGCGTTGAGGTAGGTCAGGGCCTGCGCCGGGAAGTCGGGATGACGGTTAAGACCGGTGCCCACTGCGGTGCCGCCCAGCGGCACGCGCCGGAGTTCGGCCTGCGCCCGCGTCAGACGGTCCCGGGCGTGCGCCACCTGCGCCGCGTAGCCGCCAAACTCCTGACCCAGACGGATGGGGATCGCGTCCTGCAGGTGCGTCCGACCGCACTTGACAACGTCGTCGAAGGCGACGGCTTTCTCCAACAGGATCGCGTGCAGCCCAGCCAGCGCCGGACGGAGCTCGTCGCGGAGCGCCTGCGCCGCTGCGACGTGCAGCGCCGTCGGCATCACGTCGTTGCTTGACTGTCCCAGGTTGACGTGGTCGTTGGGATGAATGGGCGTCTTGCTCCCCACCTCGCCGCCCAGCAATTGAATCGCCCGGTTGGCGATGACCTCGTTGGCGTTCATGTTGGTCGAGGTACCCGAGCCGGTCTGGAAGATGTCGATGGGGAAGTGCGCGTCCCAATCACCGGCAGCGACCTCCGCGCACGCCTGCCCAATCGCTGCTCCGTGCCGGGCGTCGAGCAGGCCCAGCGCCACGTTGGCCCGCACGCAGGCCCACTTAACCTGGGCCAACGCCGCGATAAAGCGCCGGTTGAAGCGCTCACCCGAAATAGGAAAGTTCTCCACCGCACGTTGCGTCTGCGCGCCCCAGAGCTTATCGGCGGGGACGGTGACCTCGCCCAACGTGTCACGCTCTATCCGCACCGCTTTTTCTCGATCCACGCTCTCCCTCCGTGCACTACATTTACCCATTGGTATAGTACTTCGCTCCCAGGAAACGGGCCAACGCCAGCGTCAATACATGCTCGTAGGCCGTCTGGCGCGTCAACCACCCCACCGTGAAGGCGCCGATGGCGCCGCCGTGATGTTTAGTGTTCTCGCGCCCGGTCACCGCATCGATAGCGTACCCCAGCTCCCGGCCAGCCCGCACCTGTTCGACCACCCGGGACGGCAACTGCAAGTTCTCGCCGCCGGCTACGCCGATCACGCCGTCCGCCCGGGCGACAGCGCACCATGCCGAAGTATACAGCGCGCCGTCGACCTCCAGCAATCCCCCTTCGAGGCCCACGCCGAAGTCCGCGCCGTTCTGGCGCAGGGCCTGCCGCGCCCGATGCAGTGCCCCGCGCCGCGTCTCGGCATCGCCCCAGGGCTGCGCAGCGACGCCGCTCGGGACGTCGACGGCGTCAATCGTGACCGGACCAGCTTTCCAGCGCCCAAAGACGGCGCGCGTCGCCGCGACCTTCACCGGATTCAAAGAAGCTACCACCACCCGCCACGTCATCGTTCCTCCTCATCAGATGTATTTTCCTCATCAAGTATAGTCGACGCGCGCCGGGGGTCAACGGAGACCACCCTTATTCACACCCTCCCCCTGTGGATAACCCAGGGGTAAACTGTGGAGAACTCCCCCGTAAGTGTGAACAAACCCTATTTTTACCCACCCGGAATTTCGGAACAAATCAGCAGGCGGAGGCGAACTCTATACCTCACAACCCCTGTAGACGAGGGCAAGGCTAACGCAGCCGGGGCCGATGACCTGGGCGAACGCCGCAGGGAGGCGCTGAGCAACCTTAGCAAGCCTTAGAACCGCTTCGTTTGCCCCACCCGGCTCCAGGTTTGGCACTGCCCCTTGCCGTGGTATACTGCGCCCAGCGAGAGTGTTTTCACTACCCCGGACGGGACGGCGGACGCACCTGAGAATGGCAGAGATGAAGGACTGGGCATGACAGATGAGCTTATCTTAGCTCTGGATAACGGGACCCAATCGGTACGCGCGCTGGCTTTTGACCTCCAGGGCCGGCTCGTACATAAGGAACGGGTACCAATTGAGCCCTACGTCTCGCCCCGGCCCGGCTGGTGCGAGCAAGATCCGGACCTCTATTGGAACGCACTCGCCGAAGCCTGTCAGCACCTCTGGCACGCGCGCCCCGACGTCAAGGCGCGTATCGTGGGCATCGCCCTGACCACACAGCGCGCCACCGTTGTCAACGTGGATGCAGAGGGGCAACCGCTGCGTCCCGCCATCGTCTGGCTGGACCAACGGCGCACCGAGGAGAACGAACCGCTCGGCGGGCTGTGGGAAGTGCTCTTTCGGCTGCTTGGCCTGCGCGAGACCGTCGCCTATCTCCAGGCCGAGGCCGAAGCCAACTGGATCCGCACACAGCAGCCCGACATCTGGGAGCGCACACATAAGTTCCTCTATCTCTCCGGCTATCTCACCTACCGTCTCACCCACCGATTTGTCGACTCCGTCGGCTGCCAGGTAGGCTACATCCCCTTCGACTACAAGCGGCAGACCTGGGCCAGGTCCTGGGATTGGAAGTGGCAAGCCGTTCCCATGTCGCGGGACGTTCTGCCGGATCTCGTGCCGCCGACGGGGCTGCTGGGGGAGATCACGCCTGAAGCTGCAGCAGCGACGGGCATCCCCACCGGATTGCCGCTCATCGCCGCCGCCGCTGACAAGGCCTGCGAGGTCATCGGCTCCGGCGCGCTTGAACCGCAGATCGGCGCTTTGAGTTACGGAACCACGGCGACGATCAACACAACCCACCGTCGCTACATCGAGGTCATCCCGCTCATCCCTCCCTATCCGGCCGCCGTGCCCGGCGCCTACAGCCTCGAGTATCAGATCTATCGGGGGTACTGGATGGTCAGCTGGTTCAAGCGGGAGTTCGGGCTGCGCGAACGGGCGCTGGCAGCCCAACGCAACGTTGAGGCCGAGGACCTCCTCGATGACCTAGTGGCGCAGGTCCCGCCGGGCTCCATGGGCCTGATACTGCAACCCTACTGGTCTCCTGGCGTGCGCATGCCGGGCCCGGAGGCCAAGGGCGCCATTATCGGCTTCGGAGACGTCCATCAACGCGCCCACTTCTACCGCGCCATCCTGGAAGGCATCGCCTATGCGCTGCGCGAGGGCCTGGAACGCACCGAGCGCCGCAGCGGCGTCTCCGTGAAAGAGCTACGGGTCTCCGGCGGCGGATCGCAGAGCGACGCGGCGCTTCAACTAACCGCCGATATCTTCGGGCTCCCCACGGCCCGCCCTCACACCCACGAGACCTCGGGGTTGGGCGCCGCCATCGACGCCGCCGTCGGACTGGGTCTGCACGCGGACTTCGAGCAGGCCGTCGCCGCCATGACCCGTGTGGGCGATCACTTCGACCCACTCCCCGAGCATCACGAGATCTACACGCACCTCTACCGGCGTGTTTACAAGCGTATGTACGACCGGCTGCACCCTCTCTACGAAGAGATCCGCAAGATCACAGGCTATCCTCCCACCCTCTAGCGCGCCTTTCTCCCTCGGAGATTTGGGAAGGTTCGGAAATAGGTTGACACTTTTGAATAGCAACGTACCGGTCTATT
>CAZCPK010000310.1:0-5293 GCA_964500755.1 uncultured Anaerolineales bacterium | reverse complement strand
CTCCAGACGTATTCACCATCCGCTCCCCGTCCCCGTCTCGGGGACGGCTAACCGCGAACGTCTCGGTTCTAAGGAGACCGCCCCCGAGACGGGGGCTCCGAGCAACTGTTAACGTATTTTTTCTGACCGACTTAGGCATTTGAAGGCGCGTTGTACCTGGCTACATGCTGATGCTGGAAGTTCAGAACAGACAGAGAAGGAGGCCAACATGGCACTGCACTTCAATATCGGTGCGAAGGTTCATTGCGAAGATGGTGTGTGTGGCAATTTAGCCCGGGTCATCGTTGACCCCAGGACAGAGCGGGTGAAGGAATTGGTCGTGGAGTCGGGCGGCTTGCAGAAAAAGCGGCACGTGGTGCCGGTTGATCTCGTGGAACGCACCGGTGACGAGGGGATTCGTCTCTCCGTCAATACCGACACCTTACGGGAGCATCCCAAGTACGAGGAATATGACGTGAAGCGTCTGGCGCCGGGGTGGGACCGGGCAGAAGAATACCGACGCCGCTCGCAGCATTGGTTCTGGCCTGCCTATTACGGCTACGTGGGCACGACTTCGACCGTTCCGATCGTGAAGCAACGTGTGCACGAAGGGATCTCTCCAGAGATGGCTGCTGTCGGCCGGGGAACGCCGGTGCGGGGTCCCGGGGAGGATATCGGGACGGTTGACCATCTGCTGGTCGATCGCGAGACGGGGGAGGTAAAACACGTCGTCGTGCGTCACGGATTGATCCCCGACTATACGGTGATCCCGGAGAACAAGATCAAGGCGGTGACCGAGGAGGGCGTGGTGGTTACCGTCACCGAGGCGGAGCTCGCGGATCTACCACAGTACACGCCCCGCAAGGATGAGGATATTGAAGAGGATCTGGAGCACCGCTTCATCATGGAGTCCGGGGGGTTCAACCTGGTCGGGGTGCAGGCCGAGGTCGACTCGGGCGTCGTCCGGCTGACGGGCAAGGTTATGGATACCCAGGCGATGCGCTACGTGGAGTCGCTGGTGCTCGCGACCGAGGGCGTAATTGACGTAGAGAACGAATTAGAGATTGGATTGATAGAGGAGGTATAAGATGGCAGCTCCTGAGGAGAAACCCTTTGACTTTGAGTTCACCACCGAGATCCCGGAGCCGGACGCGCCGCTCTGGGAAGAGGCGAACGCGCGGTTACGCGAGTTGCGCGAGGGTCACGACGACATCGTCGATGCAGCGGTCACCGTTGAGGAGCTGACCGGAAGCGAGACGCCCTATCGTTATCAGGCCCGGGTCGTGCTCTATATGCGACCTGACAACATCGTGGGCGTGGAGAAAGCGCCGGACGCCATGGCTGCGCTGCAGTCGGCGCTCGACGTGGTCGAGCGTCAGGTGCGCAAGGACCGCGCCAAGCGCCGCGAGACGTGGAAGCGACCGTAGCACGATGTAACGTGGAACCCATTCGCTGGACGCGGATAAAACACCTGGTGCGACGTACTTGTGTATGCAGGTTATCATGGAGTTCTATGCGTTGCGTTAAGCGGTCGCTGAATGGGATTTCGAAGCGAGTCGACGAACGAAAACGGCCTCGTTGCCTCACAACGCCCGTAAGCGAGAGCAAGGCAAACGAAGTCGGGGTTGATGACTGGAGCAAACGTCGCAGGGAGGCGCTGAGAAGCCCTGGAAAGCCTCAGAACCGCTTCGTTTGCCCTGAATGTCATGGACTTGCTTGTCGAGGTACGTCGCACCTTTCTACGCTGTGAGATGACTGTATGAACAACCCGACGACGGCCTCAAGGATGTGAATCTGGACGAGCTGGCGCAGGGGGACCGTGTGGTCGTCAAGCCGGGTGAGAAGATCCCGGCGGACGCGGAGATTATCCTGGTGCACAGCAGCCCGCTGGACACCGTCGAGATCCTCGATCTCTCACGAGCTATCTACTGCAAGATGATCCAGAATCTAGCCTGGGTCACCGACTATAACGTCGTCGCCGTCAACGCGCGGTTCCTGGAGGTATAAGATGGAAGCGATCAAGGCGCGACTTCAAAAGCTGTATGCGTGGCTCGACGCACGCACCGGCGGCGTATTGAGTACCGTGCAGGCGGCGCTGGAGCGGTTTGGGGAAACAGAGGCGTCCCAGGCAGCGGCGGGCATGGCGTATTTTACCTTCTTCTCTCTCTTCCCGCTGCTGTTGTTGATGATTTCAATTATCGGCTTTCTGCTCTCCCGCTCACGCGCCTACGAGGAGACGCTCCGGTTGGCGCAGCAGGCGCTGCCCGTCTCGCAGCACCTGCTACAGGAGAACCTGCAACAGGTGTTGGAGTTGCGCGGCACGGTAGGAGCGGTCAGCCTGGTGAGTCTACTGTGGTCGGCGTCGGGAGCGTTTACCATGCTCTCTCAGCACATCAACCACGCCTGGCCCGACGCGGAGGAACGCGGATTTGTCTCCCAGCGTTTGATCGGTATCGGTATGGTGGCGGTGCTTTTGCTGTTCTTGCTGCTCTCCCTGGCGTCTTCGGCCGTGCTCGACGTCCTGCCCCGACTGGAGATTCCGCTCAACGGTGGGGTGGTGCTCTACGAGACGCTACTCTGGCGACTGGCCAACCGGGTGGTGCCGTGGCTCTTTATCTTCATCATGTTTGTGGCGCTCTACCGTTGGGTGCCCAACGTCGTGGTCTCGTGGCGCGCCGCGCTCTGGGCCGCATTCGTGGCGGCGACGGGGTGGGAGCTGGGCAAGGAAGCGTTTACGTGGTACGTCAGCAGTGGCCTGGTGCGTTATCGTCTGGTCTACGGTTCGTTGGGCACCGTCGTGGCGCTCTTGTTCTGGATTTATCTCAGCATGATGGTGACACTTTTCGCCGCACATCTCGGCGCCGCCATTGATCGGCAGGAGTAGAGAATCGGAAATAGCGTAAAAAGGGTGATATGAACCAGAAAGGGTACGTGGTCTTCAATCCGGTTGCCGGGACGGTTGATCCCGACTCGGCTTATCGCAGGATCGGCGAACATCTCGACGCCGCCGGCTGGACGTACGAAATCTACCAGACGACCGGCGACGAGAGCGTGCCCGCGATCGTGCGTGAGGCGCTCTCACAGAAGGAGTACGACCTGCTCGTCGCGGCGGGTGGGGACGGGACCGTCTCGGCGGTCGCAGGGGGATTGATCAACTCGGATGTTCCTATGGGGTTGCTGCCCACCGGCTCCGGCAACGCCCTAGCGCGTGAGCTACAGATCCCGCTCCAGATTCAGGGCGCACTCGATTTGCTGACTGGCGAGCATGCACGGCGCACCATCGACGGGATGCAGGTGGGCGATCACTACTTCTTTCTCAGCGTTAGCGTCGGACTCAGCTCCCTGGTGATGAAGGAGACCGGTCGGGAGCAGAAACGTAATTTCGGCTGGTTGGCCTACATCTGGACCGGTCTCAGGAAGCTGTTAGGTCACCAGCCGGGGCACTTCTGGGTGACCATCGATGGGAAAACCGAGCATTGGAACGCCGCCGAGGTCAACGTGGCCAACAGCGGCGCTATCGGCATGCCGGCCTTTCAGTGGGGGCCGGATATTCGGATCGACGACGGCCGGCTAGACGTCTGCGTCGTCCGGGCGCGAAATCTGCTGGACTATCTGCGGGTCGCCGGCAGCATCGTCGTGGGACGTCAGCGTCCCACACCTCACATTCACTGCAAACAGGCAGAAGAGAGCGTGGACGTCCAGGGGGACCGGGCTTTTCCGATTCAGGCGGACGGTGAGATTATCGGACACACCGAGGTCAGGGTCGAGCTGTTGCCGCAGGCCCTCACTATGATTGTGCCGGCGTGACCCGGGCCGACGCCTCATTCAGCGCTTCGGTTCTGTGCCGAAGACGTAGTCCCACAGCGGCGAGCTGACGCCGAATCGTTGATCGGGCGTTTTGGCGTGGTGACGCATGTGGTGGCGGCGGACCATCTTGAAGTAGGCGCCGGGTACGTTGACGTGATGCGTGGCGTAGTGCGTCATATCGTAGGTAAGGTAGCCGAGGATGAAGCTGCCGAAAAGGGGAGCGACCCACTGGGGCTGTCCCAGCAGGCCGTCGACCACGCCGTAGAAGAGCCCGTAGAAGAGCGTCGCCAGCGGAATGCTCACGGCGGGCGGCATGACCAGGCGTGACTTGACCTGCGGCTGGGCGTGGTGGATGCCGTGGAAGAGAAAGGAGAGGCGCTCCTGCCAGGTCGTCTGCGGATTGAAGTGGAAGACAAAGCGGTGCAAAGTATATTCCGCGAAGGTCCAGACGAAGAGCCCGACGAGTGCAGCGGGGAGGACGTAGAGCGGGGATGTGTCGGGCGGGCGCTGGCGGAAAGCCTGCACGAAGAAAAAGGCGCTCACCGGCAGCCAGATGGCGACGACCACGGCGGGGTGAATGTGGGTGAAGACCTCCAGTACGTCCGAGTCGAAGAGGCGGATCGGCTCTTTACTCTTGCGGATTTTTACGTCGTGCATAATATCTCCTTTGGCGTTCCAACGTTCTAGCGTTTTGACGTAACGCTTATTCTCCTCGGTAGTCATCGATATCCCATTTCTCCTCCACCTCTTCCAGAAGCCGTAACTCGCGCTGCTGCTGATAGGTTTCGTAGTCCGGTACCACCCGTTGGTACTCGATCTGCATCAGGGGGGAGGCGAAGAGGAAGTCGGCGGTCGTGCGGTTGGTCGCCGCCGGGATATTCCACAGCACGGCCAGGCGCAGCAGCGCCTTGACGTCGGGATCGTGCGGCTGCGCCTCCAACGGATCCCAGAAGAAGACGAGGAAGTTGATCTCACCCCGGGCGATCATGGCTCCGATCTGTAGGTCGCCGCCCAGCGGACCGCTCTGCATCCGGTTGACCTCGAGGCCGACTTCGGCCTCCAGCAGAAAGCCGGTGGTGCCGGTAGCATAGAGCTCGTGCTCCTTTAGCGCTTCTTTGTTGAACTTGACCCACTCCAGCAGTTCGTCCTTCTTCTTGTCGTGCGCGACCAGCGCGATGTGTTTTCTGGGGTGCATCGGTAACGCCTTGGACTTCATCGTCTGTGCCTCCCTGTGATTCTGAAATTAGGATATAAGGTGCAACGCACCTACGATTATCCGATCATGCTGGTTAAAAACCCAGGACAGCGTGCCCGAAATGGCTATTTTCAACCATTCGAAGGTGCGTCGCACCTGGCTACGCTCTACTGCCGTAATTTTAAGATATGAGGGCAAACGAAGCGGTTCTGAGGCTTTCCAGGGCTTCTCAGCGCCTCCCTGCGACGTTTGCTCCAGTCATCAACCCCGACTTCGTTTGCCTTGCTCTCGCTTACGAGCGTTGTGAGGCAG
>CAZCPK010000309.1:3205-5298 GCA_964500755.1 uncultured Anaerolineales bacterium | reverse complement strand
GAAAACGCACATTGAGATTGGCCTACGAGCCGCAAATATCTCATCTGCCTATCACAGAGTAGGGAACCATTCCAAATCTGCTTAATCTGCTGACATTTTTGGCAAAAGCGTCTGACCGTCGCCCCTTAGCCCCCATGCATGTACGGATCGAAGAGGCCACGCACGAAGTCCAGTTCGAGATAGGCGCTGACCTTGCGGAAGGTATCGGCGTTTTGCAACGCGTGTTCCCCGATCTGGTAGGTGACCCAGGCCATGGCCGACCAGGAGATGCCGCGCAGACAGTTAAAGGGGTCGCGCAGCCGCACCCGCGCCTCGACAGTGTCACGCAGATGCGGATCGGGCAGCGCTGCCTTGTACGTCTCGAGGAAGCGTTGCTTGTCCCCGGCGGACATGCGGTAGTCGGTCTTCCACAGCGTCGTCGTCGGCACACAGAAGTGCGAGAGATCCTGCGAGGGATCGCCCCACAGCGGCTTCTCCCAGTCTACCAGGTGAAGCGTATTCCGTGCGCGGCTGACGATGAAGTTGCCGGAGTTGACCTCGGTATTGATGAGGCAGGGCCAGGGATCCGCGAGGAAGTAACGCTCGGCGTGACGGGCCTCGGCGGCCCAGGCCAGTACCTCCCGCAGGTAGTCGCGCAGCGCCGGCTCCGCCAGCTCCGATTCCAGGTAGACGGGCAGCAGTTGGCTGCACTCCGCGTAGGTCATGGAGAGCGGGCGCGCCTCGCGAATGAGGTGATTCTCCGCCTCCGGCACCGGCTGCGTGTGGACCTTGGCGAAGAGGCGCGCGGCGGCCTCCAGATCCCGCCGGTAATCCAGGGGCTCGCCGGGCAGGTACTCCATCAACAGGACCCCGTGGGGCAGCGCCGTGCGGCTGTCGTCGACGAAGTAGGGGCGCGGCGTGACGCCCGTCGGCGCCAGCAGTTCCAGCGCGCGGTATTCGTAGACGATCTGGTCGTCGCGGTCGATCTGCGTGCCCAGGTTGACGCGAAAGACCCAGGTCCGCTCTCCCTGTCGGATCAGGAAATTCATGTTGTACTCGCCCTGGGCCAGCGGCGCGACGTCGAAGGGCGCGGTGGGGTCCCAGCCCGGCGCCAACGTCGCCGGCGTCACCTGGAGGTAGTGCTCGACTTGAGGCAGCAGTTCACGGAAATTCATACAGCGCTCCGCAGCTACAACCGTACGTTCAACAGCAGCGCGCCGATCAACCAGCCGAGGCTCAGTCCAATGCCGACGTCGCTGATAAAGTGCGCGCCGAGCGCCACCCGGCTCAGGGCGACGCCCAGGCTCCACAGCCCCATGCCCATCCGCGCGCCCACCGGCAGGTACTGGCTCAGTAGCACGGTCAGCGCGCCGACGCGGACGGCGTGTCCTGAGGGCAGCGTGTAGCGGTCGAAGGCGCGGTAGACTTCCTCGAAGCGCGCGTCGGGGCGCCGCCGCCGAAACAGTTGTTTGAGGACGGCGGTCAGCGCGCCGGCAGCGCCCAGCGTAAGGACCATCTGCAGCCCCAGCGCGCGCTGCGACCACCAGACGGCGAGGGTCAGCGCGAGCCAGAGCAGGCTGTCCCCGGAGTGTGCCAGGAACCGGACGAGTGTACGTAAGGCGGGTGGCTGCATCCGGGCCACGACGCGCGCAGAGAGGCGTCGGTCAACGTGCTCCCAGCGCCGCAGCAGCGTGCGAAACGTGCTCACGATGCCGAGCCTTCGCGCCGCTCTAACTCCCGGCGGCAAATCTCCGCCTGTTCCGGCTTGTCGACGTCCATACCCATCTCGGCGTAGGGCGTGGGCAAGGCGCGCACGTGCAACCCCAGCCGCGCGTGGACGTGCTCCGTCAGCTGGTCCAGCGTCAGCCGCCGGAGCAGCAGCCGGACGAAGAGCCCCGGCCCCAGCCGCCGGAGCAGACCGACGACGTTCTTGCGCCCCTGGATCAGCGTGGTCCAGAGCTCGCGATGGCGGTCGAAGACGCCGGGGTCGATGAGGTGCACGTCACCGCCGGCGACCGCTTCCCCGGCGAAGGGGACGTAACTGCGCCCCGCGCCCGGGAAACGCGCCTCCATGGTCGTGCGTGGCACCACCGTGTAGACGAACTCCGATGTCC
>CAZCPK010000309.1:0-3195 GCA_964500755.1 uncultured Anaerolineales bacterium | reverse complement strand
CAACGCCCAACGCCCCATCCGGCTTGACGGACCACTCCGATGTCCGCGCCTGACCTTCCTCAATCAGCCACCGGAACATCTCCGGGCGCAAGAGCGGAAGGTCGGCGCAGCAGCCTAGGATTTCTTCCTCATGCGGCGCGTGCTGCTTGAGCCAGTCGGCGGCGGCCCAGACGTTCCCGTAGAGCGAGCCCGCATCCGGTAGATACGCCGTGATCTTGGACGAGTGCAGACCATGCTCCGGCGTCAGACCGACGACGAGCACCTGGCGAATCTCGGGCGTCTCCGTCAGCGCGTCGAGCACCCACTGGACCATCGGCTTGCCCGCCAGCGGGAGCAGGGCCTTGGGCGCGCCCCGGGCGAGCGAGTCAAGCGGATCGTCGGCCGAGGGGACGCCGCCCGCGGTGAGCACACAGTAGTTCAGCATCGGAACCTCAGTTCAGGCGTTGGATCTGGGGATACATATCGGCGGCGGAGAGCATGGTTTCGAGCTCATCACACGTAAGCGGGCGTCCCTTGTTGGCGACGGCGACGAGCCCGGCTTCCATCATGTTGGTGCCGAAGGTACGTCCGTTGAAACGCGGCGTCGTCGTCAGCAGGTAGCGCACGCCGGCCTCTTGAAAACGCGCCACGTCCTGTTCCGTGGTCGTGTTGGTCAGGATCGTCTTGCCGGGCAGCTCGGGCGGCATGTGGCGCTTGACGTACGAGCAGTCGCCGGCGATGACCGTGGCCCACTCGTACCAGCGGGTAAAGCCCGGCACCGTGGTCTCCTGAGCCTCGCCGGTGGGGTAGATAAGGTGGATGGGCGCAAAGCGCCCGACCAGCGGTCCCAGCACCGCCGCGATCTTATCCATGGTCGCCATCGTACGTACCGGGACGGGCAGCCCCAACGCGAAGAAAAGGTCTCCGATAACTAACTCGTAGCCCGCGTCGTGGAGGCTCTCGAGCATGCCGTAGCGATCCATCGCCGAGGTGAGCATCGCGCGCTTAGGCAGCAGATCCGCTCCTATCTTTGCCTCGACGTACTGCATGCACCGGCGCTCCAGCGTATGCTTGAGCCCGTTGCCGTCGACGACGGGAGTCTGGGTGACGTCCGCGATCAAGCGGTGGGCGGCGCGAATGGGATAGCGGCGCCGGGTATTTCCGATGGAGAGATCGATGCCGCCGACGCCAAACGCGTCGATCTTGCCGTCCAGCTCTCGATAGAGCGTCCGCGCCGCCTCGACGTCTCCGTCCGTACCGATCCGCTCCAGGACGATCCGTTGGCCCAGAAGGTCGATTTCGACCCGCTTATCTCGCCGGGAGCTCCCCAGGCTGACGCTGACCGCTCGCTTCATACAACGTTCCCCTCCTGTGACATGATTCTGTCCGATCCTTGATAGTTTAACCGCAACTGGGCGAAAGACAAAGGACATCAGGTTGCGGAGGAACCCGGGTGCCCTCACAATCCGATGCCCCTGAAAACGTGGGCGGGACAGGTCGAGGGGCGGCGCGGCGTTTTACGTCGGCGGATCCAGTACAATGATCCAGCCAGCTTCCAGCCGGACCTTACCCTGCTGACGGAGACGCATAAGCGCCCGGTTGACGCTCTCCCGACTGGTGCCGACCAGAGCGGCGAGATCCTGCTGCGTCATGGGTGGCGTGATGCGGCTGCCATCCTCGGTCGGCGTTCCCGACCAGTCGACCAGCCGCTGAAGCTGCAGATAGAGCCGCTCCACGACGGGTAACGAGGCGAGCCACTCCGCGTCCTCGTTGGTGCGGCGCAGGCGTGCGCTCATGGCACGCAGCAGGTGAATGGCGATGCTGGGAGAGCGTTGGATAGAGCGCAATAGGGCGTCACGCCCGATCTCGACAGTCTCCGTCGGTTCCAGGGTGATCACGCTCGCCGAGCGCGGAGCCTCTTCAAAGAGGCCCATCTCGCCAATAATCTCACCCGGCCCCAACAAGCGGACGGAGAGTTCCCGCCCGTCCTCGCCGGTGACGAAGATACGGACCTTCCCCCGCAGGAGGATGTGACACGCCGCGCCCCGTTCGCCCTGGTGAAAGATATAAGTTCCTACGTCAAAGGTGTGCCGATGGGCTGCAGACGCCAGTTGCCGGAGTTCGCTCGACTGCAGATCTCGGAAGAGGGGTTGCGAGCGCAGGAAGGCGACGACATTGTTGGGATCCACGTGCATCTTTCTCCGTTTTGAAAGGGTTGTCTGTTGCCATTGTAGTTCGGTCGGGGACATAAGCAACCTCCTTTGCGCTTGCTTATGGGCGCTGTGAGGCAACGAGGCCGTTTTCGCTCGCCGACTCGTTTCGAAAATCCTCTACGGAACGTGCCACCAGATGCGCAGTCCCCATCCCACGAGCAACGCCCATACCATGCTCAACAAAGTCTCGGCCCAATGCGTCGATTGTAGCAAGTGGATCGTGATTATCTCGCTGCTTGTGCGCAGCCGGCCCAACCTTCGGGGCAGCAGGACGAGCGGCGCCAGATAACCATATCCGAAAAAGGCCAGTCCCGCAATGACGAGACGCTCCACCATCGGGGGCACCTTCTCGCCGCCTCCCAGGGGGGGCGCAGCCGAGGGGCCCCACACTCCACGCACCAGGAAGCGCAACAGTACCCAGGCCGGCTGCAACAGCATTAACAACAGCAGCACGGAGGCAGAACCGCGCATCAACGCTGTTTGCGCCTGTACACCGGAGAGTAGCACGGTCAAAGCGATGACACTCAGGTGGATCCCTTGATCCGCCAGCAGCCAGAACAACTCCAGGGTAGGATCCGTTGTCTCAATAAGGCACGCCCGCACCAGGTCGATCAGCGTATGTATCAGGCCGATGAATAGCGCGTAAGGCCACCAGGTCGGTGCGATCACGACCGCGCAGATCAACGTCATCGCTGTGACCAGCGCGCCATGCGCTGCCACGCCCCAGACCGAGCGGGCCTTCCACCGCGCCAGCGCGTTGCATTGTAGAACGTAATCCCCCAACACATGAGCCAATAACATCATCGTGAACATCGTGACCTCCTGACTTAGGACGCGGGCGTCTGCTGGTTGGTAAGTGGCCTTTATCCTACGTTTAGGATAGCAGGAGCTCTCTGTTCCGCCAATGACATCCGTCACACTCTCCAGATAATGGGTCTTTTGGACTTTGCCGGATGCAAAGGCAACGTTTGCCACGCGCTTCCTGTCACAATGCAGAAAAGGT
>CAZCPK010000308.1:0-5320 GCA_964500755.1 uncultured Anaerolineales bacterium | reverse complement strand
TGTCACAACGCAGAAAAGGTCTGGTGAGCCCCACTAGCGTAGCCTACTGCACTAGTTTTAGGGACACTCACTCCACTATCCGGCAAAGTCCCAGAGACCCAATTTTATCAAGTCAGTTCGCTTGCCTGGTCACGAGAGGTAAGTATATGCAGATATCCGTGGGCATCACGCGCACCGTGTCGGATAGCCAGGGTGAAGCATCCAACATTGCCTCCAGCGTCACCGTGTGCCAGACATAGTTGGTCAGGCCGGTGAGCGTGTAGGCCCGCGTTGGGCTGACGATACCGGTGATGGGCGAGGGTTCGTCACCGGTCGCCCCCTGGTATTCGATGCGCCAGGTAGTGATGTCCGGCAGGGTGGCGTTGACCGTCCAATCCAGGTAGATGGTCTCATCGCCGGGGGTGGCGTGTAGGTCCAGGGGGACCACCTCGATCTTGTAGATGTGCACGGCCTCGTGGGCGAAGGTGTCGTTGAAGGTGCCGCCGTTCAGCGGCACCGTGCGATCCTCGTCGATGACGCGGACGCTGCCGTTCCGCAGGCCCTCGACCGTGAAGGTGACGTCGATGCTCTCGGGCTCGGGATGATCCTGTTCCTCAAAGGAGAGCGGCTCCGGCTCGGTCACGCGGACGGCGAAGACGTAGAGCGCGCCATCGTGCTCGCGTACCAGGGTATCCACTCGATTGGCCCGCTCGTTTGCGCTGTCGGTGACCTGCCGGTCGACCGCCGGACCCAGCACCACCTCAGCCAGGCGACTGATCTGGTCGGTGAACTCGGCCATGGCGTTGTACTGGATGGTGTCGTATTCGAAGTAGTGGAACCAGTTGATGCCCTTGATGCCGTGGACGACGTTGAGCCAGGCTTCCATAAGCACCTGGTTGTGGGTCGGTCCGGGCGTCTCCCGGCTCTCTCTGATGTCACACACCTCGACGTAAGAAAGGATGGGGATCAGATCGTAGTTCTGAGCGATGAGACTGTCAATCCCCGCCGCGTAGAGATCCATCACCCCCCGCTCCGGATCGTTGAGCGCGGGGTGTTCCCTGTACTCCAGGGGATAGATGTCGAAGCCGGCGACGTCGACGGGGAAGTGTTTCTTGCCGCCGGACCAGGCCGCGCTGTTCAGGTAATCGTAGTCGGTGCCGGTGGCGCCGTAGTAGAGCAGCCAACTGTAGCCCGCGAAGTTGGTGGCGACGGGGTGGCGGGCGTCGCCCCGGTGACTGAGATAGGTCCAGGCGCTCAGCGTCGGTGGGGGCACCCGGTATCCACGCCCTCCGATGTCGGGCTCGTCCAGCCACATCCAGGCCAACAGCGCCGGGTGTGCGTGGGTCTTGCTGACGTAGTCCGTCACCACGTTGGCGTCGGCGTTACGGGCGAAGTGTCGCCGGTAGGCAGGGGCCAGTTCGATCCCCGATAGCCCCAGCTCGAGCCAGCGACCCGGCCCCATGGCGTAAAGATTGTTGCTTTCGGCCTGGTCCAGGTAGTCGGTCCAGGTGTTGGTATCGTGCGTAGCGTACCACCCCTCGCCGTAGAGCGTGTTGACGTAGCCGTTCGTCTGCCACTCCTCCATATATCCGGTGTTGAGCAGCCAGGGCGTCACCGGAAAGAAGGGCTCTCCGTCGATGCAGAAGGCGTTGTGTTCGTTGATGCCCACGTGGGGAGCGCCGTCGTAGGGTTTGGCAAAGGTCTCCTGAATCTCGTCGAGGAGGGTATCCGCGTCGTCGAGCAGCCGGGCCGTCAACGTGTAGGTGCCCGCAGGCAGCGTTGCGTTGCGCAGCAGGAATTTTTCCTCGGCGTCGAGACCGGTTCGCTCCACGAGCGTGGTCGTGGTGCCGTCGTCGCCGGTCAGCGTGACCCGGAGGACGTTGGACGGATTGGCGTGGACCGCGCCTGGCACCTGGACGTAGATGTACTGGGCGATGCGGGCCTGGAACGGCGCGTGCCACAGCTCGAAGCCGGTGTAGAGTTCGTGCCGGGAGAGGGCGCGATCGTAGATCTTGACCTCGTCGACGTAGCCGTCCCAGACCTCGGTGGCGGCGGCTTCCTTGCCGATGACGAGACTCTCGGTGGAGGCCGCCAACGGTCCGCTGCCGCTTTCGACGACGAGCTCCCGGTCGTCCATGAAGAGACGGAGGGTCGTGCCATCGTAGGTGGCCGCGTAGTGATGCCACTGCAGATTATCGGCTTCATACGCCAGGTAGGAGGTCGCGCGCAGCGTGCCTTCCGGCGTGGTGAGGCTTACCCGCAGGGTCCGGGAGCCGAGGATGCCCAGTTTGAACTGTCCCGGTTTATCTATCAGATAGCCGTAGGTGTCGGTGACCCGCTTCCTGGCCCAGAGCGAGAGGGTCAGCGCTTCCTGGGCGTCGAAGACGCCGGTCGCGTCCGTGACCGTGACGTAGGCGCCGGTGGTCAGGTCGGCGGCCTGGTCGGCCATCCCCCGGACGTAGCCGCCTGTCCCGCCCTGCCACGCGGTCGTCAGCGCGAGGGGGCCGTCGTCGTCCAGACTCCCGTCCATTTTCATCTCCAGGAGTGGCGGGTCGGCGGGCAGCGGAGGTAACTGCGGATCCGTGCCCGTCACGGTCAGCTGTGTGGTAGTCGTCTCTACGGCGACGGGATCGCCGATAGGGTCGCCGGTTGTCTCGAACTGGTCCCAGACCGACACCGTCAGGGTCACCGTGTAGGTTCCCGGGCGCATATAGAAGTGAGTGCAGACGATGCCGCCGTTCGTCGAGTAATCGCGGGGGAAGCCGTGCTTGAAGGCGTAGCCGTCGCCGAACTCCCACTCGAAGCGGCCCTTTTGCAGCGCTCCGAGGTCGCCGTAGGTCGTGCCGGTGGCGTCAAGGAACACCTCTTCCCCTACCGCCACGGTCGTTTCGGGCAGCACCGCGATCTGGGGCACCAGGGTTCCCTGGGCTAGCGTGACCCTGTGACTCACGCCGAGCGATGCGAATAGCAACATCACGATGATCAACGTGATACCGGAGAAGCAACGGCTCACCTTTTTTCTTCCTCTTGCGAACGAGCGTTTTCCTGTCTTGATCTTTTCGATCCGCACTTGTCGTACTGGCATGTATCTGTTCCTTTCGTTAAGGTGGTGTTTTTGATAAGAACGATCCTCACCCCAGGGGCCAAGATCTCGTGATGACCCGTTTTGTGCAGCATAAAACTATCTTTTGCGATTCTATGTTCGGCATGGGCGTCAGGGCTACGTCCGCGTGCTAGCGGTGGGTCAGCGGAGGAGTACGGGCAGGTAGACGCGGCTGACCGATTCGACGACCCGGAACGTGAGCGGTTGCGTCTCGCTCGGCGACGTGCCGGGGTCGTAGACGGTGATGGGTACGTCGGCGACCGTGCTCACGTCGGCAGCCGAGAGGGTCGCCGTCAGCGTGGACGACCGGACGAAGGCCGTGGGGCGGTCGGCGCCGTCCCAGTGCACCACGCTCTGTTCGGTGAAACCGGCGCCGTGGACCGTCAAGGTGAGGTCGCTCGCCTCGTCGACGCCCCAGAAGCGCGGCGTCATATCCAGCAGGGCCAGCTCCACCGCGCCGACGTCGACCAGGACGCGGGAGGTGAAGGGCTGGAGTGTCACGCTGCCCAGCACCGCGTTCTGGTCCAGGTCGAGGTAGCGGCGCAGGCCCAGGTCGAAGGTCCGCGGGCTCGTCGTGTCGTTGTACAGAATCCGCGAGCGGGGTGGCTCGCCTTCCTCCAGAGTGAACCAGTTCGTCTTCGAGCGGCTCTCCAGGCCGCTGTACGCTCGCCACTCGGCGAAGGTGTAGCGCGTCCACGGGCCGTGGGCGATCTGGTCCACCTCGTAGGGGTGGAAGAGATAGTTATCGTCGGACGACGCGAAGTTGCCCAGCTTGTACGAATACAGCGTCCAGGCGTTGTCGTTTAGGGCGTACAGCACGTTGCCCGACGTCGACACCTGGGTCTCGTCCTCGCCCAGGCTGACGTGGGCGGCGTACGCGGTTCCCGTTGCGGCGTTGTAGACGGTGTTATCGACAATCTGCCCGGTCGAGCGCTGGTAGTTGATGCCGGTGATGGTGGTGCTGACGATGGTGTTGCCCCGGGCCTCCACGTTGCGGGAATAGTGGTCGACGTACAGCCCCATGCCGAAGGCCGCCCGTGAGGCGTGGCAGCCGTCGACGTTGCCGGGGATGTCGACGATCACGTTGTTGAGGAGCTGCACGTCGTAAACCCTGGTTGCCGAGAGGTTGTCCCGACCGAAGGTGCGCACGCCGCCGCAATCGGCCTTGGTGTAGCAGGCCTGACGGATGACGTTCTGCTCCAGGACGTTGCCCGGCCCGAAGACGTCCACTCCGTTGTAGCCGATCTTCTCGAAGCGGTTGTGCCGCAGCGTGTTGCCGTAGCCGGAGTCGCGGACGTCGTAGCACCGGATGCGGAACCCGTCGCCATTCTCGGTGCACTCGCCCCGGGTGATGCCGCAGCCCATGCCGGACTTGTTCAGGTTCTCGACCAGGGCGACGTTCCGGATCTGGTTGCCCTCGAAGGTCGAGGCGGCGAAGTAGCCGGTGACGCCGAAGTGGTTCGCGCCGTCGATGACGTTGTCCTCGAAGCGCAGGTGGTGCCCGCCGCGCAGCCCCTTGCGTCCGTTGGAGGGCCGTTCCAGCCAGCTGCTCAGGCGCACGCCCGCCGCATCCACGTCCTTGATGACAACGTTGCGCACGGTGAGGTGGTGGTAGCTGTCGCCACGCATCCCGCCCGGCGTGCCGATGCCGTGGTTGAACCAGTTCTTGACCTCGAAGTTGTCGATGACGACGTAGGCCGTGGCCGAGCCATCGCTGAGCATGATCCCGCCGTGCCGCAGCGTGTCGGCCTCCTCCAGGACGACCGAGCCCTCCACGTTGCCCGGCGCGCCGGACGTCGAGACCAGGTAGACTTTCCGGGCCGCCGCGTCGTCATACCACTCGCCGTCCCGGTCCAGCGTCGCCAGGTGGTTGTTGATGAAATAGCCCCAGCCGACGCAGTCGGACCAGCTCGAGATCAGGCACGAGATCCCCGCGTTGAGCGTCAGCGTGGCGCCGCTGGCGCCGGTCACCTGGCGGTCGATCATCGACCAGCGGATATTCTTCAGGTGCACGCTGGCGCCGGTCCAGTCGACGGCGGGCAATTCGTGGTCGGTGATCTGGTTGCCTCCGGCGGCGTGGCCGTCCACGAATGCGTAGCCGCCATCGCCGGCGTCCAGGTTGGGCCAGCGGCCCATCGTCAGCCGTTGGCCGTCCCGGAAGAGCTGGTTGACGCCCAGCGGGAAGTCGCCCGCCGGCAGGTCGGCTACGTAGATGTCGCCGGCGTGCACCGACCAGCC
>CAZCPK010000307.1:0-5362 GCA_964500755.1 uncultured Anaerolineales bacterium | reverse complement strand
AACATGTCGCCCTGCCCCAGCATTTGGGCGGCCTTGGCGGAAGCGGCGAAGCTGCCGGACATCAACGCCGCCAGCGAGAGGGCGACGTTAGGCTCGATCGTCCCCATCGTCTTGATCAGTCGCCCGCCGGAGGAGCTGAGAACCACACAGCGCGCCCGCAGATCCTCGCGCAAGTTCCTCAAGATGTCCTCTATCCTGTCGACGAGCGCCGGCGTGAGCTCAAAGGGCCGCCGACCGGAGAGCGTCCGTTGGTGGAAGGCGTTCTGAATCAGAAACAGCAGATCCTGGAAAGCGAATGGGGCTTGCAAAGTCTGCCAGCCGTCCGGTTTTTCTCGACCTTCCCGCTCGTCCGTCAGGGTGACGACGGGCACAGGCCAGGATCTCTCGGCTGCCTGAGGCAGCCAACCATCCCTCCGCCCCACGCCGTTGACCACGATCAGGTGTGGCTCGATCGTGCCCAGCCTCTCCCGGGCCTTCGTGGGGGAGGGCGAGCTGGTGACTTCGTATCCCTCCGCGCGCAGGCTTTGGCTCAAGAACTCGTCCAAAACCGTCCCCGCGGCGATCAGTAAAATTCTATCGAACATCAGGCGAATAAATCCTCCAGCGCGTCGCCGACCTCCTGCCGGAAAAGGTCATCCATCTCATCCCCCGTCTCCTGGAGCTCCTCCTCGGTCGCCTCGGCAGCCTGGACTTTAAGCTCGGTCAGTTCCTCGGCCGTCCGCAGCGTGAGCTGACGGGCCAGCCCCATCTGGGTTCGCTGCGGGTCGAAGATCACTGCCAGGACCCATTTCTCGCCCTCCTCCAGGCTCTGCCGGAACTGGCGCGCCTCGCCCTCTCGGGCCACGGTCTCGGCGATCTCACCGGCTGCGGAGAACCTGCCGGCCACCAGCGCTGCCAGCGAGAGGGCCTTGCTGCGCTCGATGTCGCCTCGCAGGTGCAGCAAGCGGCCGCTGCGGTTGGTGAGCAGCACGCAGCGGGGCAACAGCTCTCCATAAAGGTCCCCTATCCTTCGCTCTATCTCTCTCTGCGTCTCGTCGCCCAGGTCGAAGGTGGGCGAGCGACTAACAGGAGCGGGTGGCTCCTCGAACGACTTCGACGAGGAGACCTGATCCGGCTGCGCCGGCGGCGCCATGTCGCCGAGCTGCTCCTGGTCGAACCTTTCCTCGTCGATGCGCCGCAGCCCCTCCAGCACCACGCCGGTCCAGCTATCGTGGACGGTCCTCTTCGGGGCGGGATCCCCCGTCTTCATCGAGAAGTGTCCCTCGTGCCATGTGAGCGCCTCGTAGATCGCCTCCTCACCTTCCCGGTCGTCCAGGGCAGCGTGAATGATCTCGCCTTTGTCGAAGAATATGGTGGCCTGGCGCCCGTTGTGCCAGATCTGGAGCGAGGCCTGGCGTCCTTCATTGCAGACGATGGAGATCAGGCTGGACAGGGCGAACTCCCCAAGATCGCCGTGCATGCCCCCGGCGGGGTAGTGCTTGATCGCGGCTCGCACGCTCTCCAGCAGGTCCTCCGGCTGCTTGGGCTTTTCGATGACGTCGACGACGTCCAGCTTGATGGCCTCCGACACGACGCGGATGGGCAGGATGCTCTGCTCGGAGAGTATAATGGTCGGCGCGAGCAATCCTTTCCGCTTCAGGAGACGCAGGAACTCCAGCCCCCCGGTCTCGGGGAAGGAATTCGAGACCAGGACGAGGTCGAAGGCCTCTTCCTCGATGAGCCCTAGAGCCTGACCTCTCTCGGTGCCGATTTCGGCCTCGTAGCCCTCCGCCTCCAACCACGACTCGCAGAGGCTGGCAAAGCCGTTCTGTTGATGAGCGATCAGTATTCGTCTGGATGTCATAACCGATACCAATCCTCGGAGAAACTCACGCCCTCGGGTGTAAACTTGCCCCAGGGGGAGTAAGTGTCAGGGAAATGCGCATGCACGCTTACTCTCACGGCCGCAAGGCGCGGAAGGGGTGCCAATTCTCGGCAACTTGGGCCGAAAACCGGCACCCCTCTTGGAAGCCCTCTACCTGGCCGAGCGCGGCAAGGTGTCCAGCATTTCCTCCTCGAAGTCCTCCAGGTACATGCGGGCCGCGCCGACGTTGGCGTCGGCCTTGAGCACGATCTGGACGAAAAAGCGATCGTTGCCGATCGGTCGGGTGAGGAACATGTAGCGCTCGGAAGTGGTGATGTTCTCCTCAAACGTGCCCGCCTCCATCGCATCCGAGGATTCGTGGGCCTGCCTGACCAGCTGCGAGAGGGCCGCCGAGGCCTTATCCTCATTAAACCCTCGGTCCACGACCAGGTCGGCCACCGACATACCGTCCTCGCCCACCACGCTCGCTGCCACAAATCCGTCCAACCGGTCCGCCAATTCTTGCAGAATGTCCGTTGTCTTTGCCATCTGTTTCATACCTCCTGAAATTTTTCCGGATCTTTGTCCACTACTCTAGTTCAAATTCGAATACGGGGCCATCCTCTACTCTAACGTCTCCTGCTTGACTATCGTCTATATGTCCTCCTCCCTTCTCTAACAATTCCTCTCCCCGATCCGGCAGGTAGGCGGCGAGATACATTCGCGCTGCGCCGACGTTGCCAGCGCTGTCCAGGATGATCTGGACGTATGCCTGCTGATCGCCAATGGGGCGGATGATGAAACGGTATCCCGAGGTGATGGTGATGGCCTCCTTGAACGTCCCAGCTTCCGCGGCCTCCAGGGTCTTGGAGACCTGGGTGACCATTCCCGATAGCGATCTTATGGCTTTCTCAACATCGAAGTCCTCTTCCAGCACCAGATGGGACAGGGGCTCTCCATCGGCGTCAATGGCAGCGGCAGCTACAAAGCCATCCAGCCTGTCCGCCAGCTCTCGCAGCAGCCCGTCGTCTCCGGCCTCCTGGGCTTCCACGCCCCTCTCCTCGTCGATGCGGTGTAGATTCTGCATCAGGAGCGTCGACCAGGGCACGTTGATGCTATCTTTGGGGCTCTCGACGCCCTTTTCTATCACGAAGCGTCCCTCTTCCCACTTCAGCAACCGGTAGACTGCCTCCTGGCCCACCTCTTCGTCCTGGACGGCGTGGATGACCTGCCCATCGGCGAAGTAGATGGTGCCCTCTTGATCGCCGTTGCGCACCGTCACCAGTGCTTCTTCCCGGTTGCGGCAGTTGAGTTGAATGATGTCAACCACACTCATATCCTGCAATCTACCCTCAATTGCCATCTAATTCTCCCTCGTCGGAATCGATTATGGTGACCAGGTTTCCCGGATGCGCTTTATCGCCTGGTTGGTGATGCGGCGATAGGCCTGATCGGGGGGCACGATCAGCGCCAGGCAGAGTGATTGCCCGCTCCCGGTGTCGAAGAAGCGGCAGACCAGCCGAAAGCGATCATCGCCGACCAGCGACAGCTCGTCGACATGATCCAGGTCCAGCCGCTGGCGCGCCCGCTCCGCCTAATCCCCCAGCAACGAAGTCATAGCAGCCATCATGCCGGCTTTTTCGCCTGCCTCGACCGCGGCCAACGTCAGCCCATCGCCGTCCGATAGAAGGGCTGCCTCGTATCCCCCGTTGGCAACGGCCCGCTCCAGTATCTCCTTCAACCCGGTCTGTTTCCTGTGCTCTTCTCTCATAAGCCAGTCGATGCATCATTTCCCATGACGCGTCTATTATATCAGAAGTGAGGCGATTTTGGGATTAGGAAAAGTCGATAGAGCGTTAGAAAGAATTGGGAACATTGCAACTACCCCCCGGCCCACATGTAGCCCTTGCCGCGAACGTTCAGCACGTACTGCGGGGAGGAGGGGTCCGCTTCCACCTTCTGCCGGAGGAGATAGACCTGCCACCTGACGATTTCGCGCGCCTCCGAGAGGCTGCACTCATAGCCCCGTGTCCTGTACACCAATTCCCGGGGGCCAAGCACCTGTGGTGCATCCTGGGCCAGGCAGAGCAGGAGGTCGTACTCCCCACCGGTCAGATCCAGGAGCTCCCCGTGGAGCGTGGCCTTCCGGCGGTAGGTGTCGATGATCAGAGGCCCTCTCTGCAGGAAGCGGTCCGGATCGAGCGTCTGCTCGGCAGCATCGGCGTCAGCCTCGGCGAGCAGGTCGACGTGCTCCGGCACAACTTGCTCCAGCTCGGCCAATCCCTCGCTCAGGAGCTTCCGGGCTTTCATGAGGACGGCGTTGCGGCGCCGCTCGCGCTGCCTCTCTATCAACCCCGCCTGCACACTCTCCAGAATCTCGTCCTGGGAGGCCGGTTTCTGGAGGTAGTCAACGGCGCCGTTGCGCATAGCCCTCACGGCGTTGTCCACAGAGGCGTAGCCGGTGAGTATGATCACGATTACCTGAGGATGCTGGTGCTGGATGGTTTCCAGAACCTCGAGGCCGCTCATTCCCGGCAAGTGAATGTCGAGCAGGATCAGGTCGAACGCCGACTCGGAGGTCAATGTCAGTGCCTCCTCCCCGCTCTCCGCCAGCGTGACCTCGTATAGAGACTTCAGGATGCCAGCCAGCGTCATGCGAATGTTGTGTTCATCCTCTACGATCAGAATATGAGCTTCCTGCGACATCGTCTCGGTCATAGTTATACTTAGCTTGATCCGCAAGGGAAGGAGCGTCGCTCACGTGTGAGGTGAAGACACGCCCGCCCCGCGGCGTTCAGTTGGCCAATCGTATAGTCTCTCTGCACATTATATCACAAGATGAGGATCCATGGGTTCCAATTTTATCCCATCTTTGTTCCAAATTGGAATGGCTCAACACTCAACAGCTGAGATCCCTTCCCAAGCATCCCCTCGGACGTATTGCAGTGGACGCCCTCTTCGATCATAAATTCCTCACTGTGCTTGGCGGTACAATGATCATAGGTGCTGCCCAATAAGTATCACGTCCCCGCTGTTTCAAGCCGCGTTGGCGAAGCTAATGCCTTGTCAAGGCTCAACTGATGGATGAAAGTGGTTACCGGTACACCAATCTGTCCATCAGATCACGCCTGACGGAACACTACCGCTCTGGCCGGTCTCTGATGCCGGGTTAGGAGTGCGGTCGGGAGACCGGCCCCAGCGGGTAGGCAATTATTTAAGACTCTCGCAATGTGAAGTAAAATGTGCTCCCCTCCCCGGGCTCCGAATCCATCCAGATGCGCCCGCCGTGGCGCTCCACGATGCGCTTGCAGAGCGCCAGCCCGATGCCCAGCCCCGGATGCTCCTCCTCGGTGTGCAGTCGCTGGAAGATCTGAAAGATGCGCTCGCCCTGCTCCGGATCGATGCCGATGCCGTTGTCCGCCACCGAGAAGACCCATTGATTGCCCTCCCGCTCCGCCGAGACGTGCACCCGCGGTGGCACATCCTCCTTGCGGAACTTGATGGCGTTGGCGATTAAAT
>CAZCPK010000306.1:0-5364 GCA_964500755.1 uncultured Anaerolineales bacterium | reverse complement strand
ATGGACAAACGTCACAGGGAGTCTCTGAGGGGTCTTGGAAAGCCGCAGAACCGCTGCGTTTGCCCCCCGGCGAGGCTCGTTGCGCGAAACCAAGAGTTGGCGTAGAATAACAGCCAGGTCAACCGTTAGGGATGGAGTACACCATGCGCTATTATACCGAAAAGGCCTCTCGAGAGTTACGCAAGCAGTTCGAGCTGGAGGTGTTGAGCTGGTCGCAGGTCTCCACCCGACGTTGGGGGCGCCGCTGGGTTCTGATGGAGGGTAAGGTAGAAAGGAGCATCGCATGACAACAGTACGGAGGATAGAGGGCCAAACGACCCCGTCCGTTCATCCCGCATATCGTCGATATGCCGGGGTATGTATCGCGCTTTCCCTGTTGCTGCCGTGGCATCGATTCGACGATGGTTCGATACTGCGGGGTTGGGGGATCTTCGTCAGTTCGTGGTTGGCTCCCAACGGTTGGACGCTTTTGCGGGGCTTACTCCTGCTCGGTTCCGTCGCCTTGAGCGTTGTGCTGGGGCCACGTTCGCGCCGCGTGTCGCCCGACGTCTCTATCGCGTGGCGCTGGTAGGCAGTGCGATCAGCGTGCTGACGATGGCGCTCACGTATCCCCGTCACTGGGCGTGGGGGATCTGGGGGACGGCGCTCGCCGTGAGTGGGGTGCTGGCGGGGTCCTTTTTGCTACAGTCATCTGAGAGGTAACCCATGACTCGTTATCAGACGGGCGATCTCTTTGTCTTCCCCCTCCGTCCCACCGGCGAGTGGATGTACGCACGGTTGATGCTCGATATACAGCGGCAGTGCGTGCAACCGCAGCTCATCGAGGTGGGGACGCCTCTATACTCCTTCCCCCGCGCGCTGCTCATCGAGGTCTACGGCCCCGTCCTTGCGACGGCGGACGCGGCTGCGGCAGCGGCTGTCGCCGACGCCGAAACGGACGTCCTGATTCCGGGGATGTTGGTCTCACAGGGCTGCTTCAAGAGCGGGATCTGGCGTGTTATCGGACACCGCGACGTGGGCCCCACCACCGTGGAGTTCCCGGAAGCGCTCGTCCATCGCGAGGGTGGCACGTACGTCGTTCGAGGCGAGGTGAGGCTACCGCTGGATATCAGCTTCAAGCAAGCGCGTGAGATCAACGCCTACACGACGGCGTATCCCTGCGGCATTCTGGGCGAGATAGCGCTCTATCAGCTGGGGCGCGCGGTCGAGATCGGCAAGCCGGACGCCGCCGTCGAGTTACGGGATCTCAGCCGTTCGGATCTGCGGTTCTCACCATACCGCGCCCGGATATACAAGCGATTGCGTGAAGACCAAGACCTCTCATATAATCAGCTCTCGAGACGCAGGGGGTTTGATCTGCGCCGGTTCTATCCTTGAGAGCATATTTCGAACATTATCTCAAACCTCCAACCAAACGGTTGACGTCGAAACATCCTCTAGGGTATACTTATCTTAAAGCATCCCCCTCAACTGCATTCTTCTCCGGCCTCGCGCCGCTCGTGCAAAGCTATCTTCGTCTCAGGGAGCTGTCTTTGGCATGGTACCCCATTTATTACCATACTTGGGAGGAGTCCCCATGGAAAGAAGACGTGTCTCATCCAACAGATTCGTACTGCGTATTCCCCTGATGCTCTGTCTGGTGCTCGTCGCCGTGTTGACGTCGGCCCGGGCGTCGAACGTCGACGACGTGCTGTAGATGATTGTGGAGGCGGCTTTGGAGACGTGTCACGATGCGGACCGTTCGTCCTATGAATCGCGCGTACTCGAGGTTCAGGTCTCCGGTCAGCTGCAGGGCGGGACGCGGCCCTGGGTGTCGGACCCCGATGGAAAGAGCGCGTGGACCTTCACCGTCACAAAGCAGTGACTGGGGTATTGGGATAGTCTTATCTGCAGAGTTCACCAGTAGAGCAAGGAGGACCCCCTGATGAAAGGGAGAATGCAGTCCCCAGGGTTGATCATCATCTGTATCACGTTGCTTATCAGCGTTTCACTGGCCTGTACCTTTGTGAGGGGGGAGGGCGAGCCCGACGCTGCGGCCGTCGACGTCGACAATCTCGAGGAGCTGGACGCGGCGCTGGCTGCCGAGACGGTGGACGACCGCCCCGGGGTGCTGGCGTACCTCGGTCCGCCCGACGCTTTCGACATCGCCATCGTGCAGGTGGAAGGCGGCACGATACGCCGGGAGTCGTGGCGCTACTACCAATACGCTACCCGCGTTGACTTCGTCGACGGCGAGGCGGTGCTGACCATGGAGATCGAGCCCATGCCCGAGGACACGCTCTTCGCCGCCTGGTACGATCCCCTGGCCTTCGAGGAGGGCATGACGGGGGAGGAGGTTTCCCAGGTCGCTGCCGCTGCGTCACCGGCGGGCATGGAGCCAGAGCCCCTCGACCTCTCCGAGGGCGGTGAGGATCTCGCAGGGGGGACGGCGCTGGTCGGCGACCAGATATTGATCGGCTTGCACGAGGAGCGGCTCGTCTACGTAGAGACCGTGGCCCTGATGCCGGGCACCGCGGGTAAGGAGGAAGGAAAATGAAGAACAGAACGCTATCAAAGTTGCTGATTGCTACGCTGGTGCTCGCGCTGTTGACGGCGGACGTCCCGCTCCTGCCCGCAGGTAGAGTGCCGGAAGTGCACGCCGCAGGGCCCTGGAATGCCCTCTTTGGCCTCTTCCGCGTCGGCGGCGCGCTGAAAAGGCGCAACCGCGTCTACGACGAGGCCCGCGCCACCGCCCCCGAGATCAATGCCTACTACGACAGACTGCTCGCAGAGACGCGGACCACGCGCCGGGAGATGGTCGCCCGCGCCGCCGCCGGCGAGACGAACCCCCGCCTCGTCCGCGCCTACACCCGTCTGGAGGCTGCCCTGGAAGGAGAGCGGGACGCCGCCATTCAGCTGATCGAGGCGGAGAAGAACGCGGCCCGCCAGGAGTTCGAGCGCACCCTCACGCGCGAGGTCGTCCGCATCCTCATCGCCTCGCCCGGTGGGCAGCGAATCCTCGGCGAACTGCGCGAGACCGTCGCCGGTGCCCGCGAGGCCGCCAAGGCCGTCCAGCTCGCCGCTGAAGAAGGCCGCCCCATCGAGGCCCTCCAGGACGCTCTTGCCGAAAGGGCCGGCGACATCCCCCTCGTCCAGGCCGCCGCCCGCCAACTGGGCTCCGCCGTGGGTCACCAGGTGGATCGGGCCCTGGGGGGCCTGCTCACCAAGCTCGACCGCGCCGTCGACGATGTCCAGATGGGCATGGGCGAGGCCCTGGACGCCCTGGAGGAGATCGACGGCGAGCTGGCGGCCCACGATAAGCGGGAGCGCGTGCCGGTCACGGTGGTGGAGGACGACAGCCTCATCGCCCAGGTCGTGCCGGTGGATCGGGTCAACGCCGCCGCCGACGTCGCTGCCACCGCCTTCACCCGCGCCGCGGAGCTCAATGACGCCCTCGCGGCGGACTCCCGCGACACGATGCGCGAGCGCGTGCGAGGTGCCCTCCTCGACGAGCGGCTGGAGGGCATCCAGAAGGCCGCCTCGGGGGAGTTCGCCGGGCAGCGCTACTGCACCGCCGTGGGCCGGGGCGAGTACGAGGTCGCCGCGCTGGCCCTGGGCCAGACGCCCCAAGTTCCCGAGGAGCCTGAGAGGGCCACCTACCTGGTCTGCTATGACCTCCAGACCCGGGCCCCCATCTACGCCGACGTGCTCGGGACCGAGGGGGAGGAGGAGCAGGAGGAGGAGGAAGCCGAGGCGAAGCCCACGCAAACGCCCGCGGAGGAGGCGACCGTGGACGAGATCCCCGTCGGGACTTACGTGGGCACGACGAACTGGGAGGAGGTTATCGAGACGTGGGATCCGGGGACAGTCTGGGACTTGAGGGCAAACGAGGTCGTCATCACGGTCGCCGAGGACGGCACCGTCAGCGGCTCCTTTTACTTCAAGTTCAGTGAGGAGCCAGGGTTGGTAGAATGTGCGGCTGGAATCAATACCCAGCAATGGCACGGAGACCTTGAAGGCACCTTCAGCGGGCAGCTCGCCGGCGATCGAGGGATCATCGAGGTAGATGAGGTTTGGATCCATATTACAGATCCAGCATGCGATGGTAACACCAGACGCTATGTAACGTTCGAGCGTCGGCTTGAAATCGAGGTTGAAGTATCCGGCGACCAGATGACCGGCACGACATTGGCCGGCACTCAGGTGATCGGCACGTCTCTCCTCCCTTCGGAGATCGAGGAGGAGCTGGGGCACTTGATATGGACCTTCACCGCCACCCGACAGTAAGTTTGGGTTGGTGTACCGTCATGTAGGGAGGCGATACGGCCTATCCGCAGGGAGAAGGAGGAAATTCCTAGGGGAAGTAAACTGTTCCCGGTTACCAGATTCACGAGAAGTGAGCGCGTCAGGATCTACTTGCCGCTGGTTATCCGTGGGGGATAGGTTGTGCCTTCTCCGGTGGGGCCTATACTCCGTCCGGACACCGACAGCGAGGAGCAAACCCACGGTGAGCAACCCGTTAGCATGGTGCTCAGCCAGGGGGTCCTGGATTTCAGCGTCTCCAATAACTTCCCGCTCTTCTTCGCAGCGTCACCCCTGATCGGTCTGGGGCGCGGTATGTCCGGCCCGGGTTTCGTGGCGGGCATCGTTAGGGAGGTAGCTCTGATCGCGGGCGGCCTCGCCGTCCACAACGTCGGTCGGCGGCACCGCGCGCCTCCGTCGGTGGATGGGGCTGGAGGGTCAAAGGGCTTTGGGGGAGGAGATTGCCCTTGGTCACTGGGTCATCGGGCCAGGGCAGCGCTTGACCCGCTCACGTTCCTAACACAAGAAAATGGGCCCACCAGGATTCGAACCTGGAACCGACCGGTTATGAGCCGGTTGCTCTGACCGTTGAGCTATGGGCCCCAATGAAAAAGAGCGGGCGACGGGAATCGAACCCGTATCATTGGCTTGGAAGGCCAAGGCGTTACCATTACACGACGCCCGCACACGCCAATATTATACCATACTCCAAGATGAAGACAACGTTAGCGTGTGGGTGAGGCAGGGCAATCGCCTGTAGACGCACGAGGCTTTTGGATTCAGGAGGGGTTCTCCCTGGAAATGGCGGGCGAAGCTGCGCTTGAGAACCTCCCCAAGACCTCGGATTTCTCCAAGAAATCCGAGGTCTGGCATATAGTGAGGTTCATGGGTTTCTGATGCGATTGCTGACGCTTGCTGGACCCATCCTCGGGGACGGCGAAGACGGTCTTATGTTGCTCCCGGGGGATTTCGAAGCAAATCGATTACCGAAACCGCCCTCGCCACCCCAGAACGTGCGTAGACAAGAGCAAGGCAAACGCAGCCGGGGTTGATAACATGGACAAACGTCACAGGGAGTCTCTG
>CAZCPK010000305.1:0-5372 GCA_964500755.1 uncultured Anaerolineales bacterium | reverse complement strand
ACCGCTGGCGCTGCGCGCCACTCCGGGGAGGGGGAGAAAAGAAGGGTGAGGGGGGTACGCCAACCTTACACTTGGCTGGCGTACGGCTGAGCCAGGTACGCTCAACGCATGTGAAACACTCCCGTTTCAAATAGACCGGTACGTTGCTATCTGAAAGTGTCAACCTATCTCTGAACCATCCCTTGCTTATCCAAGAAAAAGCGTTCTCTGTGAATTCAGAGAGCCGCCTCCTGACGCGCCCCGAATTGTTCAATGTACTCCAAGGATTGATGCCGGAAGTAGGTGTTGTAGAGCTCCGCGTAGTGCCCACCCTGCGAGATCAACGCCTCGTGGGTTCCCTCCTCAATGATACGACCCTGGTCGAGCACCAGGATACGGTCGGCGTGTTTGACGGTGGAGAGCCGGTGAGCGATAACGATGGCCGTCCGCTCCGCCATGATGCTCTCCAACCCCGCCTGGATCTGCGTCTCAGTGAAGGGGTCGACGCTGGCCGTGGCCTCATCGAGGATGAAGATGGCGGGATCCTTGAGCACGACGCGGGCCAACGCCACCAGCTGCCGCTGTCCCATGGAGAGATGGCTGCCCCGCTCCCCGACGTCCGTAGCAAGCTCGTCGGTCAAGCCGGTGAGCCACTCGCCGTCGCTGATAGCTTCTGCCGCCGCGCGCACCTCGTCATCGGTCGCCGTCGGGCGGGCGTGGCGGATGTTGTCGCGCACGGTGCCGGAGAAGAGGAAAGGCTCCTGCGGCACCAGGCCGATGTGTCGGCGATAGGACTGCAGATTGAACTGTCGCACGTCCCTGCCGTCGACGCGTAATACTCCACCCTGAAACTCGTAGAAGCGCGTGATCAGCCGCGCGATGCTGCTCTTGCCCGCACCCGTATGTCCCACCAGCGCCACCGTCTCGCCAGGACGAACGTGCAGCGTGAAGTCGGGCAGGACAATCTCACCGTCCTCGTAGGAGAAACGCAGGCGCCGGAAGTCGATCTCTCCCTTCAGCTCGTCGAGGGGCGCGTCCCCGGTCTGGGCGACCTTGGGCTCGGCGTCGATCAGGGCGAAGACGCGCTCCGCCGCCGAAAGGCCGTCCTGGAACTGACTCCAAAAGGAGGCGATGCTCATCAGCGGCCACCAGTAAAAGCCCACCGCCTGCATGAAGAGGTACCAATCCCCCGGACGAACGCCGCCGTCACCGCGTGTCGCCAGGCCGCTGAGATAGAAGAGCAGACCGATACTCAAGCCAGACGCCATACTCATGATGGGGAAGATGGTATTGATCGTCAATCCGCGACGCAGCCCAATCCGATACGCCTGCCGGTTGTTCGCATGGAACGTCTCGTAAATAGCGGGCTCCTGGCGAAAGCTCTTCGCCACGCCGACGCCGCTGATCGACTCCTGAATCTGCGCGTTGATCTTGGCCGTCACGCGCCGCGCTTGTCGCGTCACCCGCCGCGCGACTTTGCGGAAGCTGAGCGCGATAATCACCGCCAGCGGCGTCATCGCTAGCAGCGTCAGCGTCAGACGCACGCTGATGTTGAGCAACCAGAATGAAAGGAGAACGACCAGGAGCACCCGACTCAAGAGATCAAGCACCAGCGTCACCACGTTGGCGAAGTCCTGCGTATCCGAGGTCACCCGACTGACGATCTTGCCGGAGGGATGCGCGTCGTAGAACGAGAGATCGTGCCGGACTACGGCGCCGAAGACGTCCTGACGCAATTTCAGCACCACGTCCCCGATGACCTGCGCGGAGATAGTGCGCCGTACGTAGTTAAAGAGCCACGCGGCGACACCCATAAGCAGCACGCCCGCCGCTATCCAGAGCATCGCCGCCGTCGTCGGACGCGCCTCGATCAGGTCAATGCCCCGAGCGACAAGAATGGGACCCGCCGTTCCCGCTACGGAGTTCAGCGCGATCATCAACCCCGTCACCAGCATCCGGCGCCGGTGCGGTTGGAAGTACTCCACAACTCGTGCGATTAATTCGCGGTCGCTGTAATTGCGATCGTAATCTTCGGTATCTAAGCCGTCCAGGATAAAGCCCATGGTAACCGTCCTCTTTTGGCCTAAAATGCTTTTCGTGTTGGGTGATGCGTGTTGCGTGATAATCTGTTCAGGTTCATGGCCCGGTGTAGGGGATCGATGTATCTATACGTTGGGGTAGGTTGTCTGACCGATCGATGGGACTGGTTTCCCGAATCTTGCGTTACCATAGAAACAACCTCAAGCATCCAGCATCCAGCTTCAAGTATCACGCCTCGTAGCGCGCAAAGATGCGCCGATACGCTGCGCTCCGCGTCATCAGCTCGTCGTGCGTCCCCTGATCGACCAGGGCGCCCCGCCGCAGGACGAGGATCCGGTCGGCCCAGCGGATCTGACTGAGGCGGTGGGTGATGAGAAACGTCGTCCGTTCCTGGCTGATACGGCGCATGGCGCGCTGGATCTTGTCCTCCGTGGCGCTGTCGATGGCGCTGGTGCTGTCGTCGAGGATGAGGACGCGCGGATCGGTGAGGAAGGCGCGGGCGATGGCAATGCGCTGCCGCTGTCCGCCCGAGAGCGTCACACCCCGCTCACCGATCTCCGTCGCATATCCCTCGGGGAAGCCCGTGATGAAGTCGTGCGCCTGCGCTTCGCGGGCCGCCTGCTCGATCGCCTCCTGGTCGGCATCGGCGCAACCGAAGGCCACATTCTCCGCCAGCGTCCGAGAAAAGAGAAAGACGTCCTGTTCGATGGTAGAAATCTGCGAACGCAACGCCGCCAGGTTCCAGTCGCGAACGTCGACGCCGTCGACCAGCACGCGACCCGCGTCGACGTCGAAGATGCGGTTGATCAACTGGGTCAACGTCGTCTTGCCGGAGCCCGTCTCGCCCACGATGGCGATGGTCTCCCCCGGCTCAGCGGTAAACGAGACGTCGCGCAGAACAGGCTTGCCGTCGTAGCCGAAGGTGACGTTTTCAAAGGTCACGCGCCCCTCAATGGACCGCTCCACGCCGGCGACGTTTTCATCCAGTTCTGTCTCCGTGTTGATCATCTCCAGCAACCGCTCGGCGCTGGCGACGCCCAGCTGCACCAGGTTGAAGGAGAAGATGGAGATAAAGGTAGGGAAGCGCAGGGCACCGAAGAGCCCCATAAAAGCGACCACCTCCCCCAACGTCACGAGCTCCGCGCGCCAGAGCCAGAGCCCGTGCAGGAAGCCCAGCGCCCAGCTGACACTGAAGGCCAGCATAGGCCAGTAGAGCGCCTCGATCTTGCCCTGCTGCACGAAGTAGTCGCGAAAGCGGCGCGCGTCGGAGGTAAACGACTCCCACGCCTCTGCCTCCTGGGTGTTGGCCTTGATGACCTCGATGCCGGCGACGGACTCGGCAAGACCGGCGTTGAGCTCGCCAAACTGCTCTCGCTGCGCCAGGCTGACCGGCTTGAGGCGCCGATTGTAGTCGATGACGGTCAGCACCAGCGCTACGGTGAAGAGACCGGGCACCAGCAGCATCCGCCACTGCAGGCGCGCGATGAGCAGCATCGGGATGACGAGGGCCATACTCGAGTCGACGATGAGCATGACGCCGGGGCTGAAGAGCAGGTTGAGCTGCCGCACGTCGTTGGTCGCCCGCGCCATGATGTCGCCAATGCGCTGGCGACCGTGAAAGGTCTGGCTCTTACCCAACAGTTCCGCGTAGAATTCGTCCCGCGCGTCGCGCTCCAGGCGCTGCGCGATGAACTCTACAGCGGTGTTGCGGCCCAGGCCGGTGATCCCCTGCGCCAACGCCGAGCCTATCAGCCCCAGCGCCAACAGCAAGAGCTCGCGGTTCTCCCAGCCGACGCTCTTGATGACGTCAAAGCCCCGCCCGATAAAGACCTGGATCTCGCTATAAGCGAAGTTGTTGAGGATCGCTGCCAACAGCATCGCTACCGGGAAAAAAGGGTAGCGGAAGAGGTGCGAGAGAATCCACCGCACCGGCCCCGACCGATCGTACGGATAGGCGTCGTCCAACTTGAATTCGCGTTTGGTCACACGTAACCCCCTACAAGAATAAACCGGAGCTTTCCAGTATACCACGGTTCGGGAAAGGCTCCGTACAACTCTGAACGCGGAAATCTACGTAGGCAGGCCCTTCACAACCTCTCTACCCGGATATTCTCGAGCTCCAGCCAGGCGACGGGATTGTCCAACGTCCCCCAGCGCAGACGTCCGTCCGGTGGAAGCGCGGCATACTGATTGTCGATCCACAGCACGAGCCCGAGTGGACCCTGAGGCGCCATTGACGTAGTGAACGTGAGCACGTCGTCCACGAAAGCGCGCACCACGTCTTCCCTCCACAGGAGCGTGTAGACGTGCCACGGCGTCGGGTCGAGGCCTAGACGCACGGCGTCCTCGTCAACGAAGAGACGCAAGAGGCGCCGGAGTAACTGCGCCGTGGGGGGCCAGAAGAACAGGGGCAACAGAGGCGTCCCGGGCAGCAGAAACGCCGGCGGCAAGCGTCGCGCCGCGAAGGTAGCCGCCAGCAATCCCTGCGCCGGATGCGCGTCGCGAAACGCCAGATAGTTGGGCGGCGAAGCGTAGAAGAACCAGGCGGCGTTGGGCAGTGCCGGCAACCGGCGGACCGTCCCACCGATCCCCAGACTCGCGGCGAAGGGATCGTTCCACCAGCCGAAGCCCCACGTACCGGGGAGCGACTGCGCCGAGACGCGCGCCCGCAGTTCCAGGCGCACAGGCGGCGTCCAGGGCAGCGCGGAACGGCTCCGATCGCCGTAGTCATCGAGCTGCGCCCAGCGGTAAGCGCCGGCCTCCCCGGCGGGGATGCTCAACCGCCAGCGCTCCTCCGTCACTCGTTCGATCCGTCCGCCGTTCTGCGTGCGTTGCTCCAACATCGGTCGCATCTACTCAGCCCCCTTCTCCAGAACGAAGACGGGCACGTTGACCACGCCCGGCTCTCCGGGATAGACTGTCAGCGAAAGGCCGTAGGGCGCAGCGCCCTGCTCCAGTTCCTCGCGCAACCAGGCGCCGGGTCGCCCCCAGATCAGACGCAGCAACGGTCGGAGCCAGCGCCGATCCGTCTCGGCGTCGATACCGGTAATGATCAAGCGACCGCCGGGAGCGCGCAGCACGCGGGCGACCTCGCGGAGCGTCGCGGACGCCATGACGTAGCCGGTGGGAAAGGTGGCGATCACGGCGTCGAGGGCCTCGTCGGGGAAGGGCAGCGCCTGGGCCCGCCCCTGCACACGGGGCGCGGTCACGTTTAGTTCATCACCTCGCAAGCGACGCGCCGCGACCCGGTGCATCGCCCAAGACGGATCTAATCCCACCACCTGCCAATCGCGCCGCGCCATCTCCAGCAGGAACGCGCCGGTCCCAAAGCCCAGCTCCAGCACGTGCGTTCC
>CAZCPK010000304.1:0-5380 GCA_964500755.1 uncultured Anaerolineales bacterium | reverse complement strand
AACGGCGTCGTTGCTCTTTCTTGTTGATGTGCAGAAAGAATTTTACAATGACGTAGCCATCGACCGCCAGGGTCCGCTCGAAGTTGACGATGTCGCGGTAAGCGCGCCGCCATTTTTCTTCCGGCGTGAACTCCTCGACGCGCTCAACCAGCACGCGGCCGTACCAGCTGCGGTCGTAGATGGCCAGCTCACCGTAGTTAGGGATCTTGAGCCAGAAGCGCCACAGCCACGGCATGTGCTTCTCGTAGGTGCGCGGTCCCCGGATAGCATAAAGGCTGAACCCGCGAGGGTCCAGCCTTTGCGTCAACGTGCTGATGGTCGTTCCTTTTCCGGCCGCATCCCAGCCTTCAAAGACGATCATGGTGGGAATCTCCGCGTCCCAGCAGGCCTTCTGGAGATCGTAGAGTCTTCTTCGTAGTTTCTTCTTGCGTTTTTTGTACGTCTTCTTCTTCAGTTTCTTGGTCAGATCCACTTTCTCCAACATGAATTGCCTCCCTCACTGAATAGGCGCCCGATCGTCCGGAACTCTCTCAACCTACAGGTCGGAAACGGCCTCCAGGAGCTCCTCTGTGACGTCGGGGATTGGTTGGTCGCCGTCAATACTGACCACAGCCCCCTTCTTATCATAGTAGTCGATCAGCGGCTTGGTCTGATCCCGATAGACCTGCAGGCGCGTGCGCACGGTCTCCTCTGTATCGTCGGGGCGTTGATAGAGCGCGCCACCGCACTCGTCGCAGATGCCCTCGTGCTCCGGGGGGTTGAACTTGACGTGGTAGGTCGCCCCGCAGTTTTTGCAGATCCGGCGGCCCGTGACCCGCTCGATAAGCTCCTGCTCCGGCACCTCGATATTGAGCACCATGTCGACTTCCTCGTCCTCATCGGCCAGCGCCTCGTCCAGCGCCTGCGCCTGGGGGAGGGTCCGCGGGAAGCCGTCCAGGATGGCGCCATTCTCGCAGTCCTCGCGATTCAAGCGTTCCATCACCATGGCGATGGTGATGGTATCCGGCACCAATTCGCCCTCGTCGATGTATTGCTTGGCCTTCTGCCCCAGGTCGGTGTCATTCTTGAGGTTATAGCGGAAGAGATCGCCGCTGGAGACGTGGGGAATATCCAAAGCTTCGTGTAAATAGGTCGCTTGTGTCCCTTTGCCGGAAGCCGGTGGACCCAACAAAATGAGATAGAGTGGTTCGTCGGACATATACGTTCCTCCTTTTGAGATGTTCTGGCTGTCCGGAAAGGCTCAGCCGAGCGATAACATAGGATACCCTGATTTCCACCGAGGTGTCTCAGTGAAAGTATATGAAAATTATATCACGATTATTTCGGGGCGCTGCCGTACAGACTTGCTATGAGTTCTGCCAGGCGCTGCGGAAACGCGGGTTCCCGGAAGTTTTGCCAGAGTTCGGGAAATTGCTCCTGCAGTTCGGCGTGGCGATTTCGACAGTAACGCTTGTAGGCGCGCACCTCGGGATCCACGTCCTCGCCGTGCTCTTTCGCGTATTCATCCAGGAGGTGGCGCGCCGCGACGGTGTCCTGCATGTCGCCCAGGTGATCCTGTAACGCCTTGAGCGTCTGGATCCGCGGCTCGACGGTGTCCCCGAAGAGGTGACGGAGGTACTCCAACGTGTAGCGCAGTCGCTTGCCGGTGATGCGCAGGCGGTGGTAGACTTTTGTAGGGGGAACGGTCGTGTCCAGCACCGGCCCGTAGGCCAGCAGAGCCGTCAGCCGTTTCTGAATGAGCAGCGGGGTGACGTGTCGCACGTAACGAGGGAGGGCTTCTTTCCGTTCGTTCAACGTGGGCAGTGTCGTTTTCCATTCCTCTGCGATGAATGGGAGGAACTCGGCGCGCAACATCCCATACCTCTCACCGTCCAGGTAGGTACGTAGGTTTTCCATTGCCTCGTGATGTTGCGTCTTCCACCAACGTTCCAACGTCTCGAAGGTCGGTGGGCGTGTCTCCTCCATGCGCTGCTGATACGCCCGCACGTCCCGCCAGAAGACATCCAGGTCGCGTACCCGCCCCAGGTGTTCGGCGGCGCACTTGATCTCCTTGAGGGAGGGTTTGACCTGCGCCGGCAGGTAGGCCTTGAAGGTACGCGCTGCTGTCCGGAGCCTGCGGGTTGCGACTCGCATGTCGTGGATACCGTCGTCGTCCCCGCTGTGGGCGGCGGGCTCATGGAGTAGTATGCGACGCGTGTAGAAGGCGAAAATGGTGCGCACTGCCTCCGTGATCAGAGCGTCGCCGGTGACGTAGGGCGCGTTCCGCATCGGCGGTATCACGTAGCGCTTCAGGATGTCAACCGGAGGTAATGCAGCTGCGGTGGCTGGCGGCAGCTCGGGACGTTGCTCCCAATGGGGCAGCTGGAGGTCGAAGAGGTCCACTGCCAGTCCCAGTTTTGTCTCGTGCGTGGGGACGAAGCCCCAGGTTCCCTCTAGACGCTGCGCTACCTCCTCGAGGAGCTCCTCATTGCCTGCCGGCAGGAGTTCCGCTTCCAGCTGATAGCGCTCTGTCTCGCGTTCCTCAGCGTGCAGACGGACGTGATCGAGGCTCAGGGCAATGGCCGGCGTCTCCTTCCGGCGCACGTGGCGCACGGTACGCCGCTGCTCCAGTGTGAAGAGCCGCGTGAGATTCCCGCCGGAGGTCAGCGCCTCGATCCGGCTGTGCCACGCCGGTAACCGCGCAGAGTCGCTCACCAGGCACTCCGGAAGCACGACTTCCTCCTCGATCCGCCGCTTGACGTGCGTTTCCCCGCCCTGGAGCGCCTTGAGCGTGAGCAGGATACGCCCGTCACCGTACTCTCGACGGCGCAAGACGAACCCCGCCCGCCATAGGTGATAGTCCTCGGTGTCGAGATAGACGTCGTGCATGTGATCGACGCGCGGCGGGGTCAGGTGGAATGGGCCCAGAGAAGGGGTAGACTGCCACGCTTTGATCTGCTCCGTATCGGGGACCGCGAACTTGGCTTCGATCTCCATCGTTCTCCTGTGGTCGCTCTTTGGGGCAGGTACGTCTCGTATCTCAATTATACAAAAAGCGGGAGTACTTCTCAAGGGATTTTGGGCCTATAAGTCTGGTATCGCTCACCGAGCCGGTTGCTTTTTACCGCAGAGGGCGCTGAGCACCCCGAGAAAAGCCAGGACTTCTGTCTCTGCGATCTCCGCGAGCGCTGCGGTGAGGTGTAGGTAATCACCAGCTTTTAGGAGTTACGCGTGGCACGGCGAGCGTGCAGGAGGTTGAATGGGCGCGACTTCTCAGGACGTCTTCTGTGCGGGGTGGGGATCGTCTGTACCGCGTACACTATGATGCCCACGCGGTACACTATGATTGCCACGCCGTACGCTATGATTCCCACGCGGTGCAGAACGACTCCCACGGGTTATAGATTGATTTCCGGGCCGTACAGGGTGACAGCCGATCGAGCGGAGCAATCCCGGTTAGCTACATCTATGACCAGCTTGTTTGGACGAAGTTTGCGCTCTGGCACGGGGATTTACCGTGACATTGGACTTGCTCTCAGAGACGGGTTCGCCTTTTTGACGCTTTCACTCTATACTTTGAGAAAATCAGCGGGAAAGGAAAGTATATGGAGATCTTGGGCATTGATATTGGTGGGTCGGGTGTCAAGGGCGCGCCGGTTAACACAGAGACCGGTGCGCTGTTGGCTGACCGTTTCCGCGTGCCGACGCCCCACCCCGCGACCTTTGCGCCGCTCAGTGCGGCGGTGCACGACGTCGTGGAGCACTTTGCGTGGAGCGGTCCGGTGGGCTGCGGTTTCCCGGCGGCGCTGCCCCAGGGCATCGCCAGGACGGCGGCGCACGTCGACGACTGCTGGCTGGGTGAGGACGTCGCGGTACACCTGGGGCGCGGACTGAACGTTGAGCTCTACGTCATCAACGACGCGGACGCGGCGGGTCTGGCGGAGATGCGCTTTGGAGCGGGGAAAGGGCGCCAGGGTGTCGTGCTTATGGTCACCGTGGGGTCCGGCCTGGGCACCGCGCTCTTCACCGATGGCCACCTCGTGCCCAACATGGAGCTAGGTCACATCGAGATTCGCGGCAAGGACGCCGAGGCGCGCGCCTCCGATGGCGCTCGCAAGCGTAAGGATTGGTCGTGGAAGAAGTGGGCGCGCAAGCTGGATGAGTATCTTTGTACGTTGGAGATGCTCCTCTGGCCCGACCTTATGATCCTTGGCGGCGGCGTCAGCAAGAAAAAGAAGCGCAAGAAGTACCTGCACCGCCTGACCCTCAGCACAGAAATTGTGCCGGCGCAATTACGCAACGAGGCGGGGATCGTCGGCGCGGCGCTGGCTGCCGAGATCCAGATGTCCGGCGAGTGGTAAGCTCCCGCTTCCAGCCCTTACACCTCGATACGGGCGAGATCCCCGGTGTTCAGGTTGAGGATGGCGAATGTGCCGGGACGCCAACCGCGACTGCCCAGGGCGCCGGGGTTGATCACGCGGGTATCTCCAATCCGTTCATCCCTGGGGGTATGGGTGTGGCCGTGGATCACGTAATCGTACGCACCATCACGGATCAGCGTTCGTAGCCGTATCTGATCGTCTCCGTGGAGTAAGGCGATGCGGTGTCCTTCCAGCGTCAGATTATGCCATTCGGCCAGGCGATCCGGTCCGAAGAGCTCGGCGACGACCGCCGCCAGGTCGGTAGCGTGGTCCATATTGCCCCGGGCCAGCCAGACGTCAAAGTCGGTCAGAGCGCGCAACACCTGGGTACGCACCACGTCACCCGCGTGTAGGACGACGTGCACGTCGGCGGCGCGCAGCCGTTCGACCGCGCGCCGCACCTTGTGTATCTCATTGTGGGTATCGGAAAGCAAACCAACCTGCATGAATCAGATTTCCCGCGCATCGAGGATGGTGGCGTGCACCTCCGACATGGCGTCCAATGTGGCCTCCTTGTCTGCATACCGGATCTTCAGGGTGACCTTGCCGGTGCTGCGCTCCTCGCCGTAGAAGGTGCCCAGCGAGATGATGTCGCCGCCTAGCGCGGCAATCTTGTGGGTCAGCGTGCTTAATGCGCCCGGCTCGTTCTGCATCTCCAGCGTCAGACGTAACCCCTTCTCGCGTCCCCCCATCATCTCCAGGAAGGTGCGGAAGATGTCGGTCTCCGTGATTATCCCAACGAGCTCACCCTGCTCCATGACCGGTAGACCGCTGATCTTGTTGTCGGACAGGATGCGAGCCGCCTCTTCCAGGGGGGTGTCGGCCTCCACGGTAAGTGGATCCCTGGTCATGACTTCCTTGACCTGCAACTTGGAGAGCAGATAACCGATTTCGTAGACGCTTAGACTGGTCGCCGGCGAAGGCGAGGCGTAGAGCAGATCCTTCTCCGAGACGCCCTTGTGGCGGGTGTACAGTTTCTG
>CAZCPK010000303.1:0-5396 GCA_964500755.1 uncultured Anaerolineales bacterium | reverse complement strand
GCGCTTGATTATGAACAGTCTAGAGTGCATATTCCATAATTTTCTCACACAGCAAAGAAAGTGTACACCTAACGAACCGGGAAAATGGATCAGCCACTCAAGCGGATGTAGGGCTTCACCTAATTCCCGACAAGAGTCATGGGTCTTTTGGACTTTGCCGGATGGTGGAATGAGCAGCCCTAAAACTAGCGCAGCGGACTACGCGGGTGAGGCTCACCAGACCTTTTCTGCGTTGGGACAGGAAGCGCGTGGCAAACGTTGCCTTTGCGCCCGGCGAAATCCCAGAGAGCCAGGATAATGTCTACAACTATAATGTCTGCAACTATAATGTCTGCAACTATCCGGTAGCCAGTCAAAAGCAGAAACCTACTCTTGACCTGAATTCTAAAACTTTCTAAGCTCTCTCATAGAAACTATAACCCTGAGACCCTCTCCGCATGGCAAAATAAGATCTAGGGTACGCATGGCGAACTAATATTTTGCAAGTGATATCCTGGCTACCTCAAGCCAGCGGAGGGGCGCATGAAGCAGAAAAAACGACATCTGACTGGCTGGATTATAGGTATCGGCGCAGGAGTGCTCTTGCTTCACGGCATACAGCTGACGGCAGCGCTTCAGAGCAGCAGCGCGATGTTGTGGAGCTACACAGGCGACGCCAACGGGGATGAACTGGGGGCCGCCGTCACCACCGGCGACGTCAACGGCAACGGCATTGCTGACATCATCGTCGGAGCTCCCGGCGGCGATGCTTCCACGGGGGACAAAGGCCTCGTCTATATCTTTCACGGGAACACAACCACCCCCTACACCATCCTGGAAGGCGGCGAGCGAAGCGTCCGCTTTGGCGCAGCCCTGAGCGCCGGGGACGTCAACGGCGACGGCGTAGACGATCTGGTCGTCGGTGCACCGGAGTACAAGAGCGACGTACCCAACGTTGGCAAGACCGGGGCCGCTTATCTCTATCTGGGCACCACCTCGGGCATCTCAGCAAGTGTCGCCTGGAGCTTCCAGCGGGACGAAATGTCCTTCAAGGCCGCTGGATTGGGCGCCGCCGTGAGCACTGCCGACGTCAATAGAGACAACTACGCCGACGTCCTCGTCGGTGCGCCCAACTATAGTGACGGGCAGGACAACGAAGGCGCTGTTTTCCTCTTCCACGGGGCGATGGACGGCCCCACCTCAACACCGCAGTGGATGTGGACGTGCGAGCAAGCCGCGGCGCGCTGCGGCGCAGCCGTCGCGACGGCGGGCGACGTCAACGGTGATAGCTTCGACGACGTGCTCATCGGCGCGCCATACTACGAAGACGGGGAGACATACCTCAACGAGGGCGCCGCCTTCCTCTTCCTGGGTTCCGCGACGGGACTCTCCGACGCACCGGCGTGGTCGGCCTACGGCGGGCAGACCGACGCCGCCTTTGGCGCGGCAGTTAATACCGCCGGGGACGTCAACGGCGACGGCTTCGACGACGTGCTCGTCGGCGCCCCCGCCTACGCCTGCGCCGACGAGGCTGGAGGCGCCCTCTTCCTCTACCTCGGATCCGGCAGCGGGCTGCCAACGACGCCCAGCCAGCGCATCTGCGCGGAGCAAGCGGGGGCAAAATTCGGCGCCGCCATCGCGACCGCAGGAGATGTCAACGCCGACGGGTACGCGGACGTGGTCGTGGGCGCTCCCTTCTACGACAGCACCGAGACGAACCCGGACAACAAAGGGGCAAGCTACGTCTACTACGGCACACCCTGGGGACTGCACACGCAGTCCTACTGGGGAACGTTGGGCGAGAAGAGTGATACGAGATTCGGCGCCGCCGTCGACGCTGCCTACGATCACGACGCCGACGGCTACAATGACGTACTCGTCGGTGCGCCAGGCTACAAGATCAACAGCGAGACCAACAATGCGGGCAAGGCCCTGATCTACGGCGGCGCGGAGCGAGCGATCCCCATTTACGGCGCTTATCTTCCCCTCGTACAACATAATTCCCCAGTTCGAGAACAATACGTGCACCCCATCACAGTATTCAGCCGATAATCGAAGGCGAAATCACGCTACATTGCCTCGCCATTTCTAAAACTTTCTAAGAATTTCAATAAAAGCTATAACCCCAGCGTCTCTTTGGCCTGGCAGAATAGAGTCAGGGATATCCACCCGAAATTACGGGATAAGGTGCAACGCACCTACGATGATTGGGTCATGCTGGATAAAAGACATGTCGGCATGCGCGAAATGGCCATTTTCAGGCTTTCTAAGGTGCGTCGCACCTAGCTATACCCTACTACCGTAATCTAAGTATCCACAGATCTTCACGCTGCATTCACCAGAGGCAAAACAAAATGCAAGAGTTTGCCGACTTTTTACTGGTGCTACTTAGCCAATTTTCCGGAGGGCCGGGTGCTATCGAGAATAATCTCGTGCGGTTTGGGCTGCCGGCCATTTTGTGGGGCACCTTATGGGCCATCGCCTGGTCCCGGCAGCGCGAGCAGAAGAATTCCCGAGAACGCATGTTACTGTGGGGCTTCGGGCTGGGCTTCGCGCGCGAGTTCTACATGTTCCTCCACATGTCCACGCGCATCATCACCGGCGTGGGACGCGAGACGCTCTGCTCCTACTCGGAGCCGGTCGAACACGCGCTGGGTATGGCGGCCATCGTCGTCATCGCGGCGTCGTTCCTGCGCTACCTACTCGACGCCGACCGGTTATCCCACCGCTATCTGCTGATCGGGGTGGGGTTGACGGGCATCGGCCTCTTTATCACGACCTGGTGGTGGATGCGCTTCCTTACGCTCAATCCCACCGTGCGATTCCACCAGACCTGGGCAGGATGGTATTTCCATGGCGCAGCCTCCCTGCTTCTGATGGTCGCCTTCGGTATCCTGGCCCGCCGGAGGGCGTGGCTGAGTAACGTCAGCACACTGGCCTTGATCTTTCTCTTTCTGGGCGAGGTCATCATCTTGCTCAATTTCGGCACCGAGCGCACGCATCGACAGATTCTCTGTCCGCTAGCCAACACCTGTCACATCCTCGCCATCCCGCTCTTCGGGTACGTCTACCTGCGTGAGATGACCGCGGCCCGGAAACGCGCCGAACGGGATCTCGCTGGCTATCGAGCCCACCTGGAGGAGCTGGTCGCCGCGCGGACAGACGCGCTGACGCGGAGCAACGCCCAGTTGCAGGAAGAGATACAAGAACGCACCGCCGCGGAGCAAGCGCTCCAGCAGATCAGTCAGCGCAACCGTCTGATCCTCGAGCCGCCGGCGAGGGCATCTTGGGCATCAACCATGACGGAGAGCACATCTTCGTCAACCCGGCCGCCGCCAGCATGTTGGGCTACGCACCCAAGGAGCTTATCGGAAAGCCCAGTCACACGACCTGGCATTACGCCACCCAGGATGGTCACCGCTATCCTGAGACAGAATGCCCTGTCCACGCGGGCTACCGTAAAGGTATCGTCTGTCGGGGCGAAGGTGAAGTCTTCTGGCGCCAGGACGGCACCTGCTTTCCCGTCGCTTATGTCACCACGCCCATCCACCACAATGGCGGGATTGACGGCGCGGTCGTCGTCTTCCAGGATATCACGGCGCGCAAAGAGGCCGAAGCTGAGATTCAGCGAAAGAACGCCCAGTTGGCGATGCAAAACGCCGTCACGGCGACCCTCAATCAGTCGCTGGCTCTAGAGCCCCTGCTGCACAACGTGCTGGAGACATTGATGCCTAACGTCGCCGCCTCGGTCGGGGCGATCCTCCTCTACGACGCAACGACGGGGCAATTCCGGCAAGAGGTATGTCGGGGAAGTGACAGCGTACCGCCGCTTCAGGATCTGCTCTCGCACACCGACCTTACCAACGCCCTATTTGAGACGGTCACCACATCCCCCGCATTATCGATTATCGACGAGGACGCCCACGATGTACTTGCGCATGGCCCCCTCCATACCCTCGTGAGCGTCCCCTTGACGTCCAAGAGCCAGGCGATGGGCACGCTCATCCTGGGCCACCCTCACAAGAAAGTGCTCTCCCCGCAAGAAAAAGGGCTACTCACCAGTCTTGGCCAGCAGATCGGCATCGCCATAGAGAACGTCCAGCTCTATCAAAAGACGCAACAGAGCGCGATCAAATTGACGCGCCTGCATGAAGTCAGCTTCTCGCTTCACGCCACACTGGAACCGGCGACGGTCTACGAACTCATCACCGAGCAGGCCGCCCAGCTGCTCGACTGCCCGATGGCCTGTCTCTTCCGCTGGGAGAGCGGCAGTTTGACAAATTGTCATCCCATCATCTACGGCAATGGCCAACGCATCGCCCCGGCAAACCTCTGTCTTTATAAAGAGGACAGCCCAATTCTGGACCAGCTCCTCACACATCGCAGGACGATCGCCATACCCAACGTTGACGCGGAAATCCCAATCCCTCCTACCTTGCGAGAATTGGGCGCGCAGGCGCTTCTAGGTCTATCGCTAGAGACGCAGGCAGAACTCCTGGGGATCCTCTTCCTTATCGACACGACCGGCCCCCGGAAGTGGCGGTCTGACGAGATAGCCTGGGCCGAGAGCTTTGTCAATCACGCCGCCATCGCCCTGGAGAACGCCTATCTCCACCGGGCGGTGGAGCGCGCGGCGATGTTGGAGGAGCGCCAGCGCATCGCCGCCGCCATGCACGACGGCGTCGCCCAAACCTTGAGCTACATGGGGCTACAGTGTGACGCCTTACTCGAGCTGGAGAGTACCGGGGAGTACGCGGCCCTCGCCGAGCGGTGTCAGTCCCTCCGTCGGGCCCTCAACCGCGCGGTGACTGAGGCCCGCCAAGCCATCGCCAGTCTTAATCAACCGCCGCCGGCGCGAGAGACTCTGCAGGAACAGATAGCCGCGCTGGTGAGACGCTTTGAGGCGCAAGAAGGGCCGGCGCAGCTCATCATCTTCGAGGACACGGGAAACATCTCCGTCGAGCCGCCACCGGAGGTGAGCGAACAGATCGTCAAGGTGGCAGGGGAAGCACTCGTCAATGCTCAGAAATATGCAGAAGCAGCCCAGGTAAACGTCAAACTCGCCCAGCACGGAGAGTCGCTCACCGTCACGGTGGAAGATGACGGCGTGGGATTTGACCTGACCGTCCCTCGACAGGACAAACGCGGACACTTTGGGCTCAATATCATGCGCGCGAGAGCATGCCGCATTGAGGGATCACTTCAGATTGATTCAAAGCCAGGAGAGGGAACAAGGGTCACCTTGACCTGGCCTCGTCAGCCCGACGTTGAAAAGCCGTGCAGGGACACGGTCACAACATTGACTCCGCTGAAAAAAGCATCTGAACCACTGAGACACAGGGAACGCTGAGGTAAATATTAAAAAGGCAATAGAGCAAAAGTAACCCCGTTTTCTTAGTTGGCAGCATGATGTATCA
>CAZCPK010000302.1:2271-5408 GCA_964500755.1 uncultured Anaerolineales bacterium | reverse complement strand
GCTGGCCCGACAACCGCCGGCGCCTGCCCAGGAAGCTTCCGCATGAGCGCCCGCTGGACGTTGGCGATCGGCTGCGCCGCCGTCTCCATCACCGGCCCCAAATCCTGGGTCAAGCCCTTCGCCCACGCCTGGGATGCGTGGAGCGGTCCCAAAGCGCCCTGGCGCCTCACCCTGGAAAAGGACACAACGCTGCCGACGCCCGACGGCCCGTACTTCAACGCGCGTCCGCGCTTTGACGAGCGCGGTCGCTGCACACTAACGACGACGGGTTTCGAGGGCGTCATCAAAGCAGGCAGCCGGCGCGCTCACCTGCGAGCGCACCCCTCGGCGACGCCCGGCGATCTTTCTTACTTCGTCCGCACCGTCTTCGCCCTGGCGACCCTCGACGCCGGCGGGTTGCTCTTCCACACGGCGGGTGTGGTCCACCGGGGACGCGCCTACGCGCTCTTTGGGCACTCCGGCAGCGGCAAGACGACCGCCGCCCGGCTCTCGGCGGGCAAGCCGGTGCTCAACGACGATCTGGTGCTGCTCTGTCCGCGCAACGTCGACGCGGGGTGGACGGCCTGGGCGACGCCCTTCGGGCGGCGGCGCGATACCGACGTGCAAAGCGCTCCGCTGGGACCGCTGCTGCGCCTGATCCAGGGGCCCGAAGACCGCCTGGAACCCATATCCCAGGGCCAGGGACTGGCGGCGCTGCTGGCCAACACCCCGGTGGTCAACGCCGACGCCCGCTGGGCCGGCGTCGTGCTGAACCGTTGGGAGGGGATCTTGCAGACGACCCCCCTCTATCGTCTCCACTTTCGTAAAGCGAACACCTTTTGGGAGGTTATCGATGCCTACGTTGACTGACGTTTTCGCCGTCGCACCGGACGTGGTGACGCGCGAGAGCGACGCCGAGATGGTCGTGGTACTGCCGGAGAGCGGCAAATTCTTCGTGCTAAACGGCACGGGCGCGGAGACCTTTCGCCTGCTGGATGGAGCGCGCGCGCTCTCCGACGTCGTCACGGCGTTGCACGCTCGTTATCCCGACGCGGCGCAGGAGACCATCGAGCAGGACGTGCTGCGCCTCGTCGAGAAGCTGATAGAACGAGACGCCGTCCAGAAAGCGACGGTCTGACCGCCAGACCTCTCGTGACGACCTGGGATATGACGCTAGCGGAGGACACCCGGGAGCCGGGCGCCCGGGAGCGGGACGCCCAATCCGAAACCGACCGCGCGCTCCTGGCCCGAATCGCGCAGGGCGACGAGCGGGCCTTCGCTGCTCTCTACCAACGCTACCACGTCCCGCTCTACAACTACCTGCTGCGGCTGATCCACCGGGGCACCGTCGCCGAGGAGCTGCTGCAGGACGCCTTCCTCGCCGTCTGGGAGGGCGCCGCCGGCTTTCGCGGGCAGGCCAAGGTGAAGACCTGGCTCTTCCGCATCGCGCACCACCGGGCCGTCTCCTGGCTGCGACGCAGACGCGAGGCGTTCACCTACGATGGCGAGCTGCCCGACCACCCCGTCCCCCCGCAGACCGAGGCCCGGGCCATGGCGTCCTGGCGCGTGGAGCAGCTACGCCTCGCCCTTGACAAGCTCACGCCGGACCACCGCGCCGTCCTGGAGCTGGCTTTCTTCCACGAGATGAGCTACGCGGAGATCGCCGAGGTGCTGGACTGTCCGTTGGGCACCGTCAAGAGCCGGATGAGCTACGCCCGCCGCATCCTGACAGGCCACCTCAAAGCCCTGGGCGTCACGGAAGGCTAAGCGATGACCAAACACGAACCTTCTAAAGAGCAAGGGGTCGCATGGGAGGAAGTGCGGGCCGCCGTAGCGAGCCAGCCGGAGGCCGAACCGTCGCCGGAGGTACGCGACCGGGTGCTAGCGGAGATCCGCGTCCGGGAAGCGGAGGACCTGGCGCCGCCGCCCTCGTGGTGGACGTGGGCGGGGGGCGTCGCCGCGGCGGTTCTGGTGACGGCGCTGCTGTGGGCCGCACTGCGCCCCGGCATCGTCGTCTCGTGGACGGCGCAGACCGCAGCTCCGGCGACCCTCCACCTGCAGCGGGCGACGGCGCGCGGAGAGTTCCGCACACTGCACACCTTCCCGACGGAGCGGGCCGCGCAACGCTACCGCTACGTCGACGGCACCGTCTGGCCCTGGCGCACCTACGTCTACCGCGTCGAGGCCCGGCTGGGTGACGCCGCCATTGAGCAGCATACGCTCACCGTCCCCGGACACGTTGCCCTCGCGGGCCAGCTTGCCGTGGTGATCACCGGAGCGTTAGTGGGCTACGGGTCCGTACTGCTGGTGCAGCGACAGACGCGGCTGGAGCGCCCGCTGCTCCACAGATAAGCTCCCCGATGGACACCGAACAACCCGCGTGCTGTAGATCACTCCGCACTTGACATCGAATTTCATACTTATTTTGAACTTTTTTCGGTCTCAATACGACTATAATAAGTAGAAGGCTGAGCAACAAGCAGACTCTCTAGTCTAGAGATAACCATAAATATGCAAAGGAGATCGAAAATGAAATCAAAATTATTAGCCGTCGCTATAACCATACTGCTCGCTTTAGCCATGGTCACTACTGTACTTGCAGAATATTCTAGTGTTACAGGTGAGGTACATGATAGCAAAACCGGTGAGCTGTGGCAATATGGCGGAGAAATTTATGTCTATAATTGTGCTGAACCTACAGCGCTCATAACGGATACTTTTACTAACGGAACTTTTGATATTGGAACTTTTGATTCGTCTGCTGCCTCTCGTCTTTGCATAGACATTTTTTTCAATGGGGGTTCCGAGGGAACACCAGACCCAAAATATCTTTACCGCCCGAATGACGGAGATGGGGAACTTAATTTAGGGATTATCTACACCGACACCGGCCCCAACGCGGTGACGTTCACCGCGCTCAGCGCCTCCTCCAACGCCTGGCTGCCCGCCGGTATCGTCGCTGGCGTCTCGGTGCTGGTGCTGGGGACGTTGATCGTCCTGCGCAAGCGCCGCTAAGCCCGACCTCGCGTCATACAGACAAGCCCCTGGAGACTCCAGGGGCTTGTTCGCTTAGGCTTTTGTAGCCGCCACCACGTGCACGCAGCCGCCGGGGCCGAACTCTTCCCGCTGCACCGTCAATCCACGGGCCTCCAGCAGCG
>CAZCPK010000302.1:0-2261 GCA_964500755.1 uncultured Anaerolineales bacterium | reverse complement strand
ATTCCACCCTGTTTGGGGGAAGACCGAATGCGAAGGTCTCCCAGAGCCGCGCCAGCAGCCAGGCAAACCAGTGCCCGTCGACGGACTCGCCGGCGTCGACGAGGACGAGGCGCCCGCCGGGCTGCAGCACGCGCACCAGCTCGTCGAGCGCGGCGTCGGCGTCGGAAACAGCGCTGAAGACGAAGACGCCGACGACGGCGTCGAAGGTCGCGTCGGGCCAGGGAAGCGCCGTCACGTCCGCCTGCCGCAGATCTGAGCGCAGACCGCGCCGCGCCAGCCGCTCCTGCGTCAACCGCACCATGCCGGCGGCGAGGTCGACGCCCGCCAGCTGGTACCGCTCCGCCAGCTCGACGTGGAAGCGTCCGGCCCCCACACCGATCTCCAGCACGCGCGCGCCCTCCGACGGCAGATAGGGCAGCGCCCGCCGCCGGTAGCGGTGCGTGGTGAACCCCGTCAGCGGATTGACCAGGAGGTCGTAGAGCGGGGCCAGTCGGTCGTAGACCGGGCGCCAGAAGCGCCGCTGCACCGTCTCACGGTCCACGTGACGCCGCAGCACGTAGACCGCGCCCGCGCCGATCACGGCGCCCAATGCAACCCCCATCCAGCACCCACGCTTGCGCTCGTCAGTAGCCACAGATATCCTCCTCTAGCATCCAGTTTCCAGCATCCAGCATCCAGCATCCAGCTACGCCTCAGCATACCCGGCCAACGCCAGCGCGTCGGGCCCGGTGTTGATCCCCAGCACCGGGCCGGTGATGTTGATCAGCAGCTCCTTGGGAGCGTACTCCTGACGAATACGCTCGGCCAACGCCTCGGCCTCCTCCGGCACGTCGCCATGCAGCACGGCGATGTGCAACGGCTTATCCGTCTCCAGGCGCTTGAAGAAGCCGCGGTAGAGCGCCTCGATGCCGCGGGTGCGCGTGCGCGCGGCGGTCTCCACGTTGACCAACCCGGTCTCGTGGTCGATATAGACGACGGGCTTGACCTTGAGCAGGGTGCCCAGCAGCCGAGCGGCGTTGCCGATCCGCCCGCCCTTGTGCAGGTACTCGATGGACTCCATATAGACCAGCTGCGCCATCCGAGAACGGACGGCCCGCGCTACTGCCGCCATCGCCTTGCCGCCGGCCCCATTCTCCCGTGCGCGCGCCGCCGCCAGTACCTGCCAGCCCAGGGACATGCTCGGCCCCTTGGAATCGACGACGTGGACCGGCAGATCGAACTGGGCTGCCGCCTGACAGGCCGCGTCGTAGGTACCGCTCATAGCGCTGCTGACGGTCAATACGACGATGGCGTTCACGCCGCGTTCCGCGGCGGCCTGATACGCCTCGAGAAATTCGCCAGGAGCGGGATGGGACGACGAAGGATAGACCTCGGCCGTCGGCAGGCGCTCGTAAAACGCCTGCGGCGTCAGATCTACCCGGTCCCGGAACTGCTCGTCGCCCCAGATGACGTAGGCGGGCAGCACCGTGATGTCATACGACTCAATTAAGTCCTGAGGAATGTCACACGTGCTATCGGTGAGCAAGGCAATGTTGGATTGCATAATCGAGCTTTCTCCTTAGCGTCTGTTTTGCACCATTATACAACAACCCCTTGGCGACGTAGGGGGCTTACCTTTCCAAGTTCCGTCCCGCGCGCCGCCGCTACGCAAAACGTAAATTTCAGGGTGAGGACTCAGGCCGGCGGCCACCTGCGAAAGAGCCCGTCAGGCCTGATAGCGGGCGAAGACCGGGCGCGGGCAAGCGCCGAACGAACCGTGGTTCAGGTAGACAACGTCAGGGCGCAGGAGAAACTGTTTGCGTAACTCGGGATCGGGGTGAGGCGGCAACGTCATACACGCTCCTTAAACAGGACAATCGATCGTCATCTGTGAGTATACCCGGAGCCGATTCCAAGGCAATCGTTTACTCGGCTTTCAGGCATCTCCGAGGATGTTACGTCCCCTCTGAACATAGGACTGGCTTGTAGTTAAATGCTTCCCCCGGCCACTGGGCCTTTGGGCCAGGGCAGCGCTGTGCGGCTGTGCGACCGCGCTAAAACGCGTGACTACGAACCATTTTCATTGTCGTTGGTGTGGAAACCCACATGGAAACTCCTTGGTTGATCGATCTGCTTGTAGAGGCGGAGCATAGGGCATTCCTCGTAAGCTCTCGACCTATGGCTATGGAGGAAAAATCGTTTCTAGGCTAGAAATTTAGGCTTTTTCGGACTTCGCATGATCAGACTGAAAACTTAACCACGGATTTCACAGATTCACACAG
>CAZCPK010000301.1:0-5426 GCA_964500755.1 uncultured Anaerolineales bacterium | reverse complement strand
TTTTTCTCAATGCCTTTTTACTATTACCCTCGGTGTTCTCTGTGTCTCAGTGGTTTAGCCACTTTTTTCAGTAGAGTCACTCATGCTTGTCTTAAATTGAGGTATTATGGGTCGTAAGTTTCTCTTCTTATTGCTTTGTTGGACGCTGCTGTTACCGGTTGGGCGCGTGGCTGCAAGCGAACCTCCACCTGCTGAGGATACGCTGGTTCATACCGTGCGACCTGGGGAGACCCTCTTTTCCCTTGCCAAGCGGTACGGTATCAGTGTCAGCGCGTTGCTGGAGATGAATCAGCTGGCCGATCCTCGCGACATCTTTGCCGGGCAATCGCTCTATGTCACTCCGACTGCTTTTGACATCGCCTCTTGGGAGACATATACTCTGGGATTGGGCGAGAGTGCCGGGGGGCTGGCGCGACGCCGTTATCGTGACGTCGAGACGGTAGCGTACGTCAACGGGCTCCTAAATCCTAGCTCTCTGTTTGTTGGTCACACCTTGCTGCTGCCGCCCGAGATATCCGGGTTGGGTCTCACCGTCGCCGGTGAGCGCAAAACGCCTCTGGAAGTCGCGCTGTTGCATGATCGTCCCTTTTGGGAGATCGTGAAGCTCAATCCGACTCCGTTTTATACGGGTGCGACTCTATTGATCCCAGGAGTAGCCGATGAGCAGCAGGCCGGGCTCCCGGCGCCCATTCGGTCTCTGCATCTGACGCCCCAGCCGGTGGTGCGGGGGCGGACGAGCGTGCTCACCATCGACACGGCGGCGCCGATCCGCTGTTCGGTCACGTATCTGGATCGCACGGCGCCCTGCTTTCTTGACGATGACCGAACTACCTATGCGTTGATCAGCTTGTCGCCGATGCTGGAGCCGGGAACGTATCACGTCTCGCTACAGGTGACGTCGGGCGATCAGGAGATGGCCTTTACCCTGCCCGTGGTGGTGGCAGAAGGACGGTTTGGCTTTGAACGTATCGACTTGCCGCCCAGCCGACAGTCGCTCTTCGATCCCGAGCTGTTGCGCAGCGAGAGCGCCCTGGTCAATGAGATGGCTAACATCCACACGCAGCAGCGCTTCTGGACCGTGCCCTTTGATTATCCGGTGCAAGCGTCGGTCTCTTCCTATTTTGGCGCGCGTCGATCCTATGGCGGCTCCTACAACAGCTACCACTCCGGCGTGGACTTCCGGGCCGCGACTGGGACGCCGGTACGGACGCCGATGGCCGGGACGGTCGTTATGGCGGAACAGCTCACCGTGCGTGGAAACGCTATCATCATTGATCACGGTTGGGGGGTGCTGACCGGCTACTGGCATCTCTCGCAGATTGACGTCGAGGCAGGGCAGCGTCTCTCGCAGGAGGAGGTCATTGGGCGGGTGGGAAACACGGGCCTTTCGACCGGCGCGCATCTCCACTGGCAGCTGTGGGTTGACGGTGAGCCGGTCGACCCCTTGCAGTGGGCGGAGACGTTTTATCCTTTTCCCAAACCCCTACAGTGGTCAACGCCGAGTAAGTGCCGGTGACCGATTCCTTATCTCTGGCGCATTACCGCCGGGCGGATGCAGGGCTGGGCCACAATTACCACTTCCTGCCCCGTACCACCTCTACCAATGAAGTGGCGCGGCGGCTTGCCGAGTCGGGAGCGCCAGAGGGTACGGTGATAGTGGCGGACGAACAAACGGCCGGTAGGGGCAGGTTTGAGCGCCGCTGGATCGCGCCGCCCGGTACGTCTCTGATGTTTTCACTCCTCTTTCGTCCTCCTGCCCCTTTTCTTTATCACGCCTCCCGCGCCACCATGCTCTGTGGGCTGGCGCTGGTCGCCGCAGTCCGTGAGGTGGCTGGCTGCGACGTGCAGCTCAAGTGGCCCAATGACCTTATCGTGCTCGGTGAGGGAGCTTCGCCTGGAGGCTGGCGAAAACTTGCCGGCATGTTGAGCGAGCTCGGTATGGAAAGTGACGTTCCGGCTTTTCTCGTTGTCGGCATAGGACTCAACGTCAATCTGCCGACCGAGCAGCTAGCGCATATATCGCCGCACGCCACCAGCCTGCTCCGCGAGGTGGGGCATCCCGTTTCCCGCGTGAGCGTGCTGGACGCTTTCCTACGAAGGGCTGATCACCTGTTGGCCCGCAGTCGCGCCGGTTGGGATCCGCTCCACACCTGGGAAGCGAACCTCGCCTGGAAAGGTGAAGAGATCAGCGTCCATACACCCACAGAGGTGATGAACGGCGTGCTGCAGGGCGTCACCGCCGACGGGGCGCTTGTCGTTCGCCTGTCTGATGACGCATCCCGTTCTTTTCCTGTGGGTGACGTATCTCTGCGTCCGTCCACAACGAAGAGGTAAGGTGGGCGTCAGCCTGGGGATGTGTTCTCTCCGCCTTCTCTTCGTACTCGGGGACGCGACCTCAACGCCTCACGACGTCCCTACGCGAGAGCGAGTCAAACGCCGGGTTGACGAAACCGCCGCAGCTAGGCGCTATCTTAGAAAAACTCAGAACCGCTTTGTCTGCCCAACCGCTTCCTAACTTGTCAAATTCATCATATGGTAGTACGCTTAATTCATTGTTGTTATAAAGTCTATCTATCGGTACGCTGTATTTATCATCCATCAAGATAGGGCTCTACGGAAAAGCGGCTTTTCGGTAGAGATAAGGTACCATATTTCCTTCTGGCTGCATCTTTCAGAGCAGCCATAGATATTTGGACAGGAGAAACTGCTGTGCGCTATTTGATTGTTTCTGATATTCACGCAAATTTACCGGCATTCCAGGCCGTCCTCTTCGATGCGTCGGATTTTGATGCTATCTGGTGTCTGGGTGATCTGGTTGGTTACGGGCCTAACCCCAATCAATGCATTGAGGATCTTCAGGAGTATTCGCATCTCTGTGTTATTGGTAATCACGATTGGGGCACGCTGGGACGCACGGACCCTTTCGTCTTCAATAGCGACGCCCGTCAGGCCCTTCTCTGGACCCAACGTGAGCTTACTGCCGACAGTCGCGCTTACCTGGCGGGGGTCTCCACGAAGGTGACCGTCGAAGACTACCTCCTGGTGCACGGCAGCCCCCGGGAACCCATCTGGGAGTATCTGCTCGACGCAGAGCGGGCGAAACAGAGTTTCCTGAGCCACGATTTCCAGGTGGCGTTTGTGGGTCATACCCATATTCCCATGATCTTTGAGTGGCTGGAGATCACCGGGGAGGCGCGGCTGCTGCTGCCGGATCCCGGCGCACCGACGCAGTTGGACGGTCGGCGTCTGATTCTCAACCCTGGCAGTGTGGGACAGCCGCGAGACGGCAACCCCCGGGCGGCCTATGGAGTGCTGGACACCGACGCTCAGACCTTCGAATTCCGCCGCGTCGCCTATCCCATTGAGATCACGCAGGAGCGCATGCGAGCCCGGGCGTTGCCCAACCGCCTGATCGATCGTCTCGAGATGGGACGCTGAACGGAACTTTTCCCCGCGGGCGTGCGTCTTATAACTGTAGGGGTTTTGTGAAGAGATGGAGGAGGAGAGAGATGAGACGATGGATTCCGGTGGTACTGGTTTTGATTGCGCTGTTGGTCGCCTGCGGACGGGCGCCCTCTTTGGCGCCTCAGGACGCGTATGAAGAAAGGTCTGTGGAAAGGGACGAATCCGTCTCTGACAGGGACGCCGCGGCACCGGCTGAACCCGGCGCCGGCGCGGACTTCGGCGGTAGCGCCCAGGTGACCGAACGCCTGGTCATCAAGAACGGCAGCCTGGACCTGGTGGTCAAGGACACCATCACGGCGCAGGAGGAGATCGAGCGCCTGGTGGACGATCTCGAGGGCTTCGTGCTCACCGCGGAGAGCACCCGCTATGAAGGGGATTTGCTGCGCATCAACATGACCCTCAAAGTGCCCGTCGAGTCCTTCACTTCTGCCATGGCGCAGTTGCGGGAGCTGGCGATAGAGGTGACGCGCTCGCGCAGGTCTAGCGAGGACGTCACGCAGGAGTACGTCGATCTTGAGTCACGCCTGCGCGCGCTGGAAGCCAAGGCCGCCCGTCTGGAAGAGTTGATGGATGCCGCCGAGGACACCGAAGCGGTGCTGGAGGTCTACCGCGAGCTCAGCGCCACGCAGGAAGAGATCGAGCAGGTCAAAGGACGCATGCAGTATCTGGAGCGCTCCGCGGCGATGGCGACCATCACGGTCTCGCTGACGCCGGACGAGCTGGCGCAGCCCATCGAGGTCGCCGGCTGGCGTCCCCAGGGCACCCTCAAACGCGCCGTCGAGGCGCTGATTCAGACCTACCAGTTCCTGCTCAAGGCCTTGATCTGGATCGTGGTCCTGGTTGTGCCTGTGCTGTTGGGCATCGGTCTGATCCTCTACTTGCTCTATCGGTTAATCCGTTACTTCGTGCGCCGTCGGAAGAACAAACGCGAGTAGCCGTTGTAGAAACGTTCGCTCCGCGACCGCCCGGACGTCCGGGCGGTCGCTCTATGTCTGGACCAAGGTGCGGTATCCTTCGAGGAGACGAGAAAGGACGCGACATGTGGTATCTCTACGTGCTCCGCTGTAAGGGGGGCTCGTTCTATACCGGCATCACCACCAACGTCGCCCGGCGTGTGATCGAACACCAGGCCGGACGCGGGGCTAAATACACACAGACGCACCGACCGGTAACGTTGCTGGCGGCCTGGCGCTATCCCGACCGCAGCACAGCGACGCAGGTCGAGTATCAGTTCAAGCAACTCTCTCACCGCGCCAAGGCGGCCTGGGTCGAGGGGTGCTGGCCCTTTATGGGCGGTCCCTTTGCCCACGACGTGCTGGACGAGACGGCGGAGGTGCTCCGTTTCTGCCCGCGCTGCGGCGGCCTCCGGACGGATCAGGAGGTCGCTGGCGCCGTTGTGTCGACCTGCACGCTCTGTGGACGTCGTCAGTACGTCAACGCCAAGCCGGCGGCTGGCCTCCTCCTGCTCCGCAGGCAGCAGGTGCTACTGGTGCGGCGGACGTGCGAGCCCTTCGCCGGTCATTGGGACATTCCCGGTGGGTTCCTGGATCCTGACGAACTGCCGGAGACGGGCGCCGTACGCGAGGTCAAGGAGGAGACGGGGCTCGACGCTCAGGTCGTGGACTTCTTGGGCTTCTACCTGGATCATTACGATTTTCAGGGGGAGCGTTATCCTCTGCTCAATATCTACTTTGTCGGGCAGGCGGAGGGAGAGGCGTGCCCCAACGACGAAGCCGACGCGTGCGCCTGGTTCGCTCTCGACGCGTTGCCCGACCGGATCGCCTTCGCTCACGCCCCGCGCGTGCTGGACGATCTGCAGGCCTGGATGTCTGCGCGGGCGGGGTAGACTTCACTTATGGATATCGCCGTCTACGCGCACGTGCCGTTCTGTCGACGGCGCTGCACCTACTGCGATTTCAACACCTACGCCGGGCTGGCCGACCTGCGCCCGGCCTACGTCG
>CAZCPK010000300.1:0-5427 GCA_964500755.1 uncultured Anaerolineales bacterium | reverse complement strand
GCTCTCCGAGGGGACGCGCGTCGCCAGTCAGACCATCGACGAGGAGCGCGGCACCGAGAGCTACAAGTGGGCCATGAACATCAAGGGCCTGGAGAACCCGGGCTACGACGCTCGCGGCCTGAAGACTTTCTCCGTGGGGCTTGCCGTCGGGACGCGCGGCGGCTGTCACAATCGCACCGCCGCCTACGATCCCGACATCAAAGGCCGCGTGGACCGCTTCTCCGTCGACGAGACGCGCGGCAAGCTGGCGGCGCGCACGGAGGAGTACGCCGCCGTCTACGATACGCTCCCGCTCTGCAAGTTCATCCGCCGTTGTTTCACCGGCAAGGCCGACCGCGCGGGCGCCTGGCCTGCCATCGCCAAACTGATCAACGCCACCACCGGCTGGGACTTCGACTACGACGCCGTAGACCAAATTGGCGTGCGCGCCCACACCATCAAGAAAGCCTTTAATATTCGCGAGGGGTGGACGCGCGAGGACGACGACTTGCCCTATCGCTGGAAACACGATCCCATGAGCAAGGGGCCGTCGGCGGGACACGTGGTCACCGATGAGGAGCTGGAGTACCTCAAGGACCTTTACTACGAGGCCAAGGGCTGGACTGAAGATGGACTGATCCCCAAGGACCTTCTGGTCGAGCTGGGGATGGAGGACGTGGCCGAAGAGATCGGTGTCTAGTAAATGACGAATCTAACACGATAAAGTGATAGGGGAGAGCTATGCCTGTCTCAACATCGAAGTACCAATACGTTGCCTGTGATCCCGAGAAGTGCGTAGGATGCCAGCTCTGTGAGTACATCTGCTCCTACACCAAGACCGGGGAGTACAATACCTATCGCAGCCGCATCCGCACGGTGCGCGCCGAAGAGGTGCTGATGACCGCGGTGACGTGTCGCACCTGTGAGAACGCGCCCTGTGTCATCGCCTGTACGCGGGACGCGCTGACCCAGGACCCGGTGACGGGTTTGATTCAGATCGACGCCGGCCGTTGTGATGGCTGCGCCTGGTGTATCGAGGCCTGTGACTTCGGCGCGATCTCCATCAACCCGGAGACGAAACTGGCCGAGATCTGCGATCAGTGCCAGGACGAGGAGGAGCCGCAGTGCATCCTCTGGTGTCCCAAGGACGCGCTGGAGATGACGACCCCCGACCGCCGCGCGCAGCGTTCGCGACGCAAGTTGCTGAAAGAAGAGGTTGTCGGGCAGTCACGCCGCACGCCGGTGGAAGAATCCTAACCTGATATTGTTGGAGCGCGTGGACCATCTCTGCGCGCGGAACAAGGAGATTTTTCGTGGTCGAAAAGAACGAACGCTCGTACGAGGAGCCGCGCGTAGGCGTCTTTGTCTGTCATTGTGGCTCAAATATCGCCAGCGTCGTCACTCCTTCGGAAGTTGTAGAGTACGCCAGGGAGCTGCCCGGGGTGGTAGTGGCACAAGAACACCGCTACATGTGTTCCGATCCGGGGCAGACGATGATTCAGGAACAGATCCAGGAACACGACCTCAATCGTGTGGTGGTGGCCGCCTGCAGCATCGCCATGCACGAGCCGACCTTCCGCGCGTGTATCTCCGAGGAAGGGCTCAACCCTTTCATGTTTGAGATGGCCAATATCCGGGAGCACGACTCCTGGGTCCACTCGCACGAGAAGGACGCGGCGAATCGTAAGGCCAAGGAGCTGGTGGCGTCGGCGGTGGCGAAGGTCAGCCACGCCCGTCCGCTGGACATGTTTGAGGTGCCGGTGACGCGCCGGGCCATGATCATCGGCGGCGGTATCGCCGGCATTAGCGCGGCCCTCGATCTGGCCGACATGAAGATCGACACCTATCTGGTCGAGAAGACGCCGACCATCGGGGGGCGCATGGCGCAGCTGGACAAGACCTTCCCCACCATGGACTGCTCCATCTGCATCGAGGCGCCCAAGATGGTGGACGTGGGCAAGAATCCCTATATTCACCTGCTGACCTACTCGGAGGTGAAAGAGGTCGACGGGTACATCGGCAACTTCCAGGTCAAGGTGGAGCGCAAGCCCCGCTACGTCGATCTCGACCGCTGTACCGGCTGTGGACTCTGCGTGGACGTCTGCCCCATCGACGTGCCCAACGACTTCGAGGAAGGCCTGGGGCCGCGTAAGGCCATCTACGTGCCCATGGACCAGGCGGTGCCGTCGATCTACACCATCGACCGCGACGCCTGCATCGAGTGTTACAAGTGCGTCGAGGCCTGCGGTGAGCTCCAGGCCATCGACTTCGCTCAGGAGCCGGAGATCGTCGACCTGGAGATCGGTGCTATTATCGTCTCCACGGGGTACGATCCGTGGGACCCCACGCCGTTGGAGGAGTACGGCTTCGGCACCTTTGAAAACGTGTCCACCATGATGGAGATCGAACGGCTGCACTGCGCCGGCGGTCCCACCGTGGGTGAGTTCGTCCGGCCCTCCGACGGCAAGACGCCGGAGAGCCTGGCGCTGATCCAGTGCGTGGGCTCGCGTGACAAGCGTTACCACGAGTACTGCTCCGGCTTCTGCTGCATGTACACCATCAAGAACGCGCTGCTGCTCAAGTGGCTCTACCCGGAGATGGAGATCACCATCTTCCGCATCGACATCCGCGCGCCGGGTAAGACCTACGAGGAGTTCTACGAGCGCGCGCGGCAGGCGGGTATCCACTTTATCCAGGGACGTCCCGCGGAGATCGTGGAGGATCCGGTGACCAAGAACCTTATCGTCCACGCCGAGAACGTGGGACGGGGTGAGCACGTGGCGCTGGAGGTGGAGATGGTGGGACTTTCGACGGCGGCGATCCCGTCGGCGGGCGCCTCGGAGCTGGGGCGCGTGCTCACGGTGCCCAACGACGACCACGGCTGGTTCCTGGAGTCACATCCCAAACTCAAACCGCTGGATACCCCCACCGAGGGCATCTACCTGGCTGGCTCCGCGCAGGGACCCAAGGACATCCCCCAGAGCGTCTCGCAGGGCAGCGGGGCGGCGGGTCGCGCGTCGCGGGTGCTCAACGCCGAAAAATGGGAAATCGATCCCATCGTGGCCTACGTCTGGCCCGACCGCTGCATCAACGCCAAAGGCGGCAAGTGCAACATCTGCGCCCAGGCGTGTCCCTATGGTGCGGTCATCAACAAGCCGGGCTCCGGGGAAGCCACCACCATCGTCCCGGCGAAGTGTCATGGCTGCGGGACGTGCGTGGCGGAGTGTCCCCAGAATGCCATCACCCAGTATCACTTCACCGACGCGCAGATTGTCGCGCAGATCCACGCGCTGCTGGCGGACGAGCCCGAAGAAAAGGTACTGGCCTTTACCTGCCGTTGGTGCAGCGGGATGGGCGCCGACAACGCCGGCACCAGCCACTTCGAGTATCCGGCCAACACGCGCAACATCCTGGTGATGTGCGCCGGGCGCGTCGACCCGGACTTCGTCTTCGAAGCCTTCCGGCTGGGCGCCGGAGCCGTGCTGGTCTCCGGCTGTCATCCCCAGGACTGTCACTACATCAGTGGGCGTCAGAACGCGGGTAAGCGGATGGAACGCGTCGCCAAGCAGCTGACGCGCGCGGGCATCTCTCCGGAGCGCTTCCGCGTCGAGTCCGTCTCCGCGACGGAGGGCGCCAAGTGGGCGCGGATCATGCGCGAGTTGAGCGAGACGATTACCGAGCAGGGCCCCGAGTCCATCAAGAGCGAGAACGACGAGGCCTACGAGCGGATCACCCGGCGCCTGCGGCGGATGAAGGAGGTGCCCGACGTAGAGAAGGCCCTGGAGTTCAGTGAGACCGCGCGGGCCTTCGTGGTTAAAGCAGGAGGTGTGTGATGGCGACCGAGATGCATCCTTTTCTGGTTGAAGTCCTGAACACGCCCGGCGGTGAGGACGTCCTGCAGTGTTACCAGTGCGGCACCTGTTCCGGCTCCTGCCCTGTTATCGACGAGATGGAGTACGGGCCACGGCGCATGATGCACCTGATCCACAGCGGCGAGGAGGAGCTGGTGCTCTCCAGCCACGATATGTGGTTCTGCGTCTCCTGCTACTCTTGCGCCAACCGCTGCCCGCGCGACATCCAGATCACCGACGTTATGGCGTCGTTGCGCAGCCTGGCGCTGGAGAAGGGCTACACCGACGACCGGGAAGCGCTGTTCGGCAAGTCCTTCGCCGAGACGGTGAAGCACCACGGGCGTATGTTCGAGCCGGAGCTGATGATCCGCTACTACCTGCGCTCCCTGGACATTCCCGGGCTGCTGAGCATGGTTCCGCTGGGTATCCAGATGCTACTGAAGGACAAATTACCCTTCGTACCGGCGCGCATCAAGAATCCCAAGGATCTCGACGGCGTCTGTGCGGTCCCGGAGAGCACAACGTCTTCCAATGTGGATGGTGAGGGGCGCTGGTGGCCCTGGCTGTTAGGCAGTCTGGCGGCGTTGGTCGGCGCCGGCACCGGGAGCCTGCTCTGGTTCCTGGGTGGCCGAAAGGAGAGCTAAGATGAAATACGCATACTATCCCGGCTGCAGCCTGGAATCGGGCGAGAAGGAGTACGACCTTTCGACTCGCGCCGTCTTCACGCACCTGGGGATCGAGCTGCTGGAGTTGGAGGATTGGAGCTGTTGCGGCGCCGTCCACGTCGATGTCAACAATCGCGCCGCGGCGATCACGCTGCCGGCGCGCAACCTGGCGTTGGCCGAGGCGCAAGGATTTGAGACCATCATCGCGCCGTGCAGCGGCTGTTATAAGAATCTGCGCCGGGCCAGCAAGGCCGTCGCGGGAGATCGTGCGACGCGCAAGCAGGTGAACGCCTCGCTCGCCGAGGGACTCGACTTGAAGGGCGACGTCGAGATTCTGCATCCGCTCTACGTGCTGTTGCGGGACTACGGCCTGGCGCGGTTGAGGAAGAAGGTCGTGCGCCCGCTGACGAGTGTCAAGGTCGCCAGCTACTACGGCTGCATGTTGACTCGCCCTAGAGACGAGTTCGACAGCACCGAACGGCCCACGGGTCTCGACGAGCTGGCCAAGGTGCTGGGCGCCGAGGTCGTGGACTATCCCATGAAGGCGAAGTGCTGCGGTGGGGCCCTGGCCCTCTCGCACGCGCACGTGACGGCCAAACTGACCGGCAACGTCCTGGTCTCCGCCAAGGAGGCGGGCGCCGACGTCGTCTCGCTGGCTTGTCCCATGTGCCATACGGCCTTAGATGCCTATCAGGCCAAGGCTGAGCACGCCCTGAGGCAGCCGCTCGATCTGCCGGTACTCTTCTTCACCCAGTTGATGGGACTGGCGCTGGGTATCGCGCCCAAGGAACTCGGCCTCAGACGACACATTGTGCCGACGGATAGGGTGCTGACGCTGGTTGAATGAAACACACAGTTTGTCTGAGAGTGTAAGGAGAAGGGTCTCTGGGACTTTGCCGGATAGTGGAGTGAGTGCTTCTAAAAACCGTGTC
>CAZCPK010000299.1:0-5434 GCA_964500755.1 uncultured Anaerolineales bacterium | reverse complement strand
GCCTGACTGATTTCTAATTATGCGATTGTTAAGGTGCTGGTCAAACCTAATGCTACTAGACTTGCAGATGGCCTTATTGGTGTTTTCGCAGGCCATCAGGAAGCCCTGGCGAAACGACTAAATAAAAAGCCTTTCATCGTGATGGTTGATGGTGGCATCTTCTTTGCTGAAGAAGGCGAGGAGTTGCAAGTAGTTGATGGGGTGGTGGTACCGCGCTTCACAAGAGCAATAGAAGCTAATGATGGCGACGAGAACGAACCCACTGTAATAACACAACCCATCAGAGAAATTGAAATCACCTACGATGATATTGATCACTTTCACTTTTTCGTCATAGACATTGAAGATCCCGCCGATATTCCGCCGGCAGTGAGGTCGCTACTTATGAATGAGAGGCTCGTTTTGTTGGGATGGGTGAATATGGGTAGTCCTCGGCTAAGAAGCATGGGAGCAAACCTTCTAACCCAAAGTCCTGATGGATCCATTAGTTTGATTCGTGTTAGGTTTGTTAACTTTAGTGATGTTTATAAAGATATTACTCAACAAAATCCTAATCCACGAAGAGAAGTTGGAGCAATACGAGAAATATTTTCAACGTCTTTAGGAGCCGATCATTTCATGATGACGGGTGGCGCCAATGCAGTGAGACGTGAACTAGCTCTCAGTGGTGGCCATCTACAATTTTCAGCAGTAACCCAGCGCAGAGAAATCGAGCTTATGCAAAGACACCTCGAACCCTTTCTTTCCTTAGTCAGGCAACCAGATCCCGAAGGTGATTGATTTACAAAGTAATAACGCATCCTAGATCAATCTCAAGCCTTAGCCTTGTTTTGTTGCTTACCGCTTGCGCCCGCTCTCGACCTGTGCTATATCTTAACGCGAACCGCGACCCTTTGACTCGCCGATTCGCTGACTCGCTGACTCGTAGCAGTTCCTGAGAATAACCCAATAACCGGAGGCCCCCCATGCCCGTCCATCTCTACCTGGCCCCCGCCGCGAGCGGGAAGACCGCCTACCTCGTGGCCCGCGCCTGCGAATTGGCGCAGGGCTTGCATGCCTTGCCGCGTGTCGTCGTGCCCTCCCAACTCCAGGCGCGGGCCTGGCAGCAACGCCTCGCCGCGAGCGGTGGCGCGCTGGGCGTCCGCGTCGGCACCTTCGATGCCCTCTACCGCGAGGTGCTCGCCGCCGCTGGCGTCACCGTCATCCGCCTCACTGAGCCTATCCAGTACCGCCTACTGCGCGCCCTCTGCGCCGAGGCCGACCTCACCCACTACGCCCCGCTGCGCGCCATGCCGGGCTTCGTCCAGGCCGTCCACGACCTCATCCGCGAACTGAAGGCCGGCGGCGTGCATCCCGACGCCTTCGCTGCGGCCGTCGCCGCGCTGGGCAACGAACCGCGTCTGGCCGAACTCGCCCGGCTCTACAGCGCCTATCAGGCCCGCTTGCAGGCCCACGGCTGGGCCGATTTCGCCGGAATCGGCTGGCTGGCGGCGGAGACCCTGGAGCAGCACCCCGACGTAGGCCGCGATTGGCCCGCCCTCCTGGTGGATGGCTTCGACGACCTCACCACCGTCCAGCGGCGCGTGCTGCGCCGGCTCGCCCCCCGCGTCGGCGAACTCACGCTCACCCTCACCGGCAACCCCCAGAGCGACCCGCGCCCCACCGTCCACCAGCGCTTCATCCGCACCCGCCAGGCGTTGGAGGCCGACCTGGGCGTGGCCGCCCAACCGCTGCCCGTGCGCCCGCGCTCCGCCGCCGCCCCGGCGCTGGCTGGGCTAGAGGCCACCTTCCAGGGCGGGGAAGCGCCCGCGCTTCCGGCGGATGACGCCCTCACCCTCATTGCCGCGCCCGACCGCGAGGGCGAGGTGCGCGCCGCCCTCCGCTGGCTCAAGCAGCGCGCCGTGCAGCAGCCCATCCCGCTGGGCGAGCTGGCCCTGCTGGCGCGGGATTGCGCCCCCTACCGCCCCTTCATCGTCCAGACGGCGGCGGAGTTCGGGCTGCCCCTGCACCTGGCCGTCGGGCTGCCGCTGCGCCAGAACCCCGCCGTCGCCGCCCTGCTCGACCTGCTGCGCCTCACCCTGCCCGCCGCCCCCTTTCCCTGGCGGTTCACCGTGGAGACCTGGCGTTCCCCCTATTTTGATTGGGAAACCTGCCGCAGCGGCGCCGCCCCGTTGGGCATCACCCCGCAGACGGCGGAGACGTTGGAGCAGGTCGCCCGTTAGGGCAGCGTGCTGCAGGGCGTGGCCCAGTGGGAGGAAGCCTTCGCGCTGCTCCGCGCCGCCCCCGCGCCAGACGAGGACGCGCCGCTCCTGCCCACTGGCGCAGCGGCGACAGCCTTGCACGACCAGTTCACGCGCTTCGTGGCACGCCTCACGCCGCCCGCCGGGGCGCAGCCCTGCCGTGGCTTTGTCGCCTGGCTGGAAGCCCTGATTGGCGATCTCGATCCGGCAGACGCCGGCCCGCCCACCGACGCGGGCCTGCCAGGTGACGGTGCTGCTCTCTGATATCCGGGGGGTCACGACGATCGCGGAGGATATGCCCCCCACCTCGCTGGTGGCATGGCTGAACGCCTATCTGAGCCGGATGACGGACGTCGTCTTCGAATATGGGGGCACGCTGGATAAGTTCATCGGGGATTCGGTGCTGGCGATCTTCGGCGCGCCGGTTTCCCAGGGAGACGATGCGCAACGCGCACTGCAAGCAGCGCAGCGGATGCTCGCCGCGGTGGCATCGCTGAATGAGAATCTTGAGCAGCAGGGACTGCCGTTGCTACACGTCGGCATCGCCCTGCACACCGGCGTCGTGGTAGCCGGCAACGTCGGCTCGGAGCGTCGCCTGGAGTACACCGTCATCGGCGACACCGTCAACCTAACGGCGCGGATCGAGGGACTAAACAAGAAGTACAACACCGTCTTGCTCATGACCGAAGATACCCATCGGCACGTGCAGGCTATTTCTGATACCCCCTTGATCGCCGAGACGACGGTGCGAGGACGCACGCAACCGGTTAAGTTGTACGGGATAAGAGGAGATAGCTACCCTGCCCCATCGTGAAACGTATTCCACCCAGAACATGATCGGCAAGAGAACGCGGTTGTGACACACTGCGATTGGATTGTAGGCTCATGGCGACCGAGGGAGCGAGAATGAGCAAGGTCGAAGTATTCCCCGACTGAGAAGTAACTTACGGAGTGATGCAGAGGCACAACCAGGGAGGGAGATATCATGAACGAAGTCATTGAATGGCTCTACGTCGGTTCGGTGCAGGACGCGGAGGATTACGCCGCGCTCAAAAAAGCCGGAATCGGGGCGGTCCTGACCCTAGCGTGGCCCATCTCGCATCCTGAGGACATTGTGGTGAAGCGCGTCTATTTCGAAGATGGTGAGCCGATCCCCGACGAGGCCTTTTATCAAGCCCTGAGTTTTGTACGGCGGCAACGTCGCCAGGGGCGCAAGATCCTGATCGCGTGCAGCGCGGGCGTCAGCCGCTCGCCGACCATCGCCATCGCCGTGTTGCATGAGCTGGGAGGCTTTCCGTTGGTGGAGGCTTTCCGCACGGTACTGAGTCGAGTGCACCTGGCGCAACCCCGCGCTGTGACCTGGTCCTCGCTCTGTCGTTTCTACGGGCAGATCGTGACCCCGGCTGACGTGTGGGGCCAGACGCCCAAGGTTAGGAGGTAAAAATGGCACAGCAGGACAGCTCCACCCAGCAAGAGATCACAGAAGCAACAACCTTACTGGATGCGCAAGGTAACTTAACCCAGATCGGCTGGGCACGACAACCGCTCCTCGACTGCAACCTGGAGGCGGCGCGCTTCTACCCGCCGCTTCTGCACCCTTTGCAGCGCTTCCGCGTCAAGCGCTGGGATTACTATGGGTTGACCACCTCAACCCACTTCTATAGCTTTACCCTGGCGGACCTGGGCTATGCGGGGCAGGTCTTTGCCTACGTGGTGGATTTTGAGGCGGGCACGTATCACGAGGAAACACTGACCGTTCCGTTAGCCCGCGGCATCACGCTGCCTCGGAACAGTACAGCAGGCCTCAGCGCCTACGAGGGCCGCCAGGCGAAGCTGGTCTTTCAAACCGAGCCTGCAGGTCGGCGGCTCTCTGTCGCCTGGCCTAAATTCGGCGACTAGGGACTGGCAGCGGAGATCTTCTTTCATCTACTGCCCGAACATGAATCACTGGTGATCACCATCCCCATTGCAGGCCAGCGCTTCTACTATAACCGCAAGGTCAACTGCCTGCCAGCTGAAGGCTGGGTCAAGGCGCAGGGTCAGCGGACGGAACTCTATCCGGACCGCCACCTGGGCAACTTGGACTGGGGGCGCGGCGTCTGGCCCTATCGCTCCTTCTGGGTCTGGGCCAGCGCCTCAGGCTTCCTGCCCGACCGGCGTCCGGTGGGCCTCAATCTGGGCTTTGGCTTCGGCGACACCCGCGCGGCGACGGAGAATGCCCTCTTCCTGGATGGAAAAATTCACAAGCTGGGCCGAGTGGATTTCCACTACGACGACAGCGACTTTATGCAGCCCTGGCGGATGACATCGCCGGACGGTAGGTTGGACCTGCAATTCACGCCCTTCCTGGACCGCGTGGCGACCACGAACCTGCTGCTCATCACCAGCGAGGTGCATCAGCTCTTCGGGCGCTACAGCGGGACGGCCCGCACGGATGAGGGCGAGGTAATCGAGATTTCAGGGCTGCTGGGCTTCGCCGAGGAGCATCACGCCCGCTGGTGAGTTGTCGGACCCTGCAAACTCAATTTGTAAGAAAGAAGTTGGGGCCCGATCACGCCAATCTAGCAAGCAGCTTAATGGAAAATCCCCGATGCATACACATCGGGGATTTTGGATACGTGCGCCGTAGCGCGGGGACTTACCTCACGGCATGCCTCAACTACACACCCAACGCCAGCGCCAGTTGTTGCTCCGGCGCTTTGACGTAATTCGTGCGGCGGCGGTAGACCGTCACCACCTCGTCCGCGCTTGCGTAGCCGCGTTCCTGGAGCCAGGCGACAAAGGGATTCCTGAGCGGCGGCGACGTGCGGGTTGGCGACCCTACGCCGCTCTCCGTCGTACCATCATCTTTGCCGAAGATGGCAGCGACCGCCTCCAGGTCTTCCTCGTCCTCAATGGCCCGCAGGAGTTCGGTCACGAAGCCCGTGTCGGTGTCGTCGACCAGCGCCCCGGCGACGTCGTCCCCGTAGAGCATCTGGCCGGCGGCCATCTTCTTACCGATCAACCGAATCGCCTGGTCTTCCATCGTGTCCTTGTAGACCACGTAGTAGACCTTCACCGGCTTGACCTGGCCCGGCCGCCAGATGCGGCGGCAGGCCTGCCAGACGGTGTAGAGGCTGTACTCGATCTCGTAGAAGACGGCGGTGTGGTACATGACCAGATCCAGGCCCGTTTCTACGCGGCGGGGGTTGGTA
>CAZCPK010000298.1:0-5453 GCA_964500755.1 uncultured Anaerolineales bacterium | reverse complement strand
CGCGCCAATGTCGCAGAACGTACTTAGCCGCGCACAAGGCAAACGCAGCCGGGTTCATGACCTGGGTACGCGTTGCCAGGAGGCGCTGAGCAACCTTAGCCAGCCTTAGAGCCGCTTCGTTTGCCCGTTCAGCGGAGGCTTGCTTACCTTATTGCCCTATGTTATCATGGGAATCGCCCAAGCAAGCCCACACATCTGGCAAATGAGCGAAGGGGCTGGGGTCAATATCCTTATCCGGCCCCAACTCGCGCGCTTCTCCCGCACACGGCTCCGTTTGGGCGCAGATCACAGGCCCGCGCATCGCCCGCGCCGGAAAACTGCAATTCAGCACCCACCTCAACGGACCGGCAGAGCGCTGAGCACCTAAAGGTATTTTTTCAACAAAGCATACGAAAGGGGTTATATGAATAACGAACTGGATATCCGTCGCATTGCATTAATCGCGTTGATGGGAGCGTTGATTTTTGTTCTGACGTTCCTGGTCAAAGTACCGCTGGTGGTGAGCGAGGGGTACATCCATCTAGGAGACGCCGGCATCACCTTTGCGGCGCTGGCGTTTGGTCCGTGGGTGGCGGCCGTCGCCGGCGGCCTGGGGACCGCGTTGGCCGACGTGACGGGCGGCTTCGCGCAGTGGGCCGTCTTCTCCCTGATCATCCACGGGCTCCAGGGCTGGCTGATGGGCCGGCTCTTCCGCGGTCCCGAGGCGCGCCGCTCACTGATTCCCGCCATCGGAGCCAGCCTGGTGACGGTCGTCGTAGGATACTTTTTCGCGGGCTACCTCCTCTCCGGGGTGGCGAGTGCGGTCGCAGAGATCCCCTTCAACGTCATTCAGGTCGCCGCCGGCAGCGCCGTGGGCATTCCCCTCTACTTCGCGGCCCGCAGCGCCTATCCGCCGTTGAATCGCTACCACACCGACGTCAAATGAGTGGTTCCAAGCCACGCTACAAGAGACCGGCCAGGGGCCGACGCCCCACCACGGACGAGGTAACCACGTTTTGAGCAATCAACGGATGACTTTCAGAAACGGAGGAGGGTCCGCCTCTCCTCCGTCTCTTTTTGTGTGCGCCCCGGAGGTGCACACCGCTCGCCTTGAGGTGGTATGAGCACACCAGCCATCGACGTCACCGACCTTAGCTTTACCTATCCCCCGCCGGGGGAAGGGCTGCCCGCATCGACCTGCTTTGCCGGCCTGAAGTTACGGGTCGCCGCCGGTGACGCTCTGACGGTCTTGGGCGCAAGCGGCAGCGGCAAGAGCACGCTCTGCTACGTGCTTATGGACCTGGCGCCCCGGTACACCGGCGGCACGCTCCAGGGCGCGGCCCACCTGATGGGCCGCGACATCCGCACTACCCCCCTGTCGCCCAACCTGATTGGCTTGCTCTTCCAGGACGCGGCGACCCAGCTCTTCAACACCACCGTCGAGGACGAAGTGGCCTGGGGACTGGAGGCGTTGGGCGTACCACCCGGCGAGATCGGGGGACGTGTGATGACCGCGCTGGAGCAGTTCGCGCTTCTGCACACGCGCCATCGAGCGCCCTGGGCGCTCTCCGGCGGTCAGCAGAAGCGCCTGGCGCTGGCGGCCCTCTGGGCGCAGCGACCCAAGATCCTGCTGCTCGACGAGCCGCTCGGCGGCCTCGACCCCCAGGGTCGCCGCGATGTGCGCGCCGCGCTCACGCAGCTCCAAGAGAGTGGCGCCACGCTGCTCAACACCACAGCCCACCTCCAACGCGACGCCCTCGCAAAGGCGCCGGTGGCCCTGTTGGAGGCGCAGGCACTCTCCGCTCCGCTCTCTCCGCAGGCGCTGACCGACCAGGCGGAACGTCTGGTGGACGCCGGCCTGCGCTGTCCCGACGCAGCGTGGGAAGCGCTGCAGGGAAGCGTCTCTCGGAGAAATCAGCGCCCCGCCTTGGAGCTCCGTGACGTGCGCTACCGCTACCCGGAGGGCCCGGCCGTCCTGCACGGCCTCGACCTGACGATCCCTGCGGGGCAGTTCGTGGCCCTCATCGGGCCCAACGGCGCCGGCAAGTCGACGCTGGCGCGGCACTTCAACGGCCTGCTGCGCCCCCTCTCCGGGACCGTGGAAGTGCAGGACACGCCCATCGCCGATCGCCCGGTCGGAGAGCTGGCGCGCCACGTCGGCTTCCTCTTCCAGCGCCCGGAGCAACAGCTCTTCGCCACAACGGTGCGCCAGGAGCTGACCTACGCCCCCCGGCAGCTGGGGCTCGACGCCGTCGAGATGCGGGTCGACCGGGCGTTGACGCACTTCGGCCTCACGTCCGTCGCCAACCATCCCCCCGCCGTGCTCAGCTACGGCGTACAGCGCGCCATCACCCTGGCGACGCTCGCCGCCATCGCCCCGCCCATCCTCGTCCTGGACGAGCCGCTGGTCGGCCTGGACGGTCGCGGACGCGCGCAACTGCTCCGCTGGCTCGCCGAACGACGCACAGCCGGCGCCACGCTCGTCGTCATCACGCACGAGATGTCCCTAGCTGCCAGCGCCGACCGCGTCGTCGCCCTGGAAGAGGGACGCATTGTGGCCGACGGCGCGCCAGAATCCGTCCTGGCGTCGCTGAATTGGGTGCGGCGTGTGGATCAGGAGCGTGACCTGTGAGCCTTATCTTCGATCTCTACGTACCGGGCCGCTCGTGGCTGCACCGCCTCGATCCCCGCGTCAAACTTGGAGCGACGTTGTTGGGCGTCATCACCACGTTTCTGCTGCCGGGTCCGCTGAGTGAGGTGCTCTTTCTCCTGGGCGTGATCCTCATCCTCCGTGACGCCGGCGTCACCTGGGAGAAGTTGCGCTGGCTCTGGCTGCAGATGCGCGTGGTGGTCCTCTTTATCCTGCTCCTGCAGCCATTTTTTACGCCCGTCGGTCCGGTCTGGCTGACGCTGGGTCCGCTCCAGCTGACACAGGGCGGCGTGACCCGCGCGTTACATCTGGCATTCCGTGTCCTGAACATGAGCTTCGTCACCGGCGGGCTGCTCTTCACCACGGAGCAGCGCGCCCTGGTGCGCGCCTTCGTGCGACTGGGCCTTCCGTATACGTGGGGGCTCACGCTCAGCCTCACGCTGCGCTTCCTGCCGGCGCTCAACGACCTCTTCACCACCGTCCGCGAGGCGCAGGCATCGCGCGGCTGGATCGCCCAGGGCAATCCCATCCAACGCGCCCGCGACTATCTGCCGGTGCTGGTCGCCGTGGTAATCGGCACGCTGCGCATGGGCGACCAGCTGACGTTGGCGCTGGCAGCCCGAGGGCTGGGCGCGTCGCGGCGCCGCACGACCTGGCACGATCTCAGGATGCGCCCCGTCGACTGGATCTTTCTCGGCGGCATGGTCGTGACCTTCGCCCTCTTCCTCATGCTGCGCTTCCTCTGGCTGTAACCCCTCACCTGTGTTATACTCACCTCACTGTTAGATAAGCCAACCGGACACGCTGATTGCGATGGAGAGATGCCCTACAAAACACGCCTGATCTATAATCCCACCGCCGGTCCCTGGGAAAAGCGAAACTTGTTGCGCCGGCTGATAAAACGCCTGGAGGCCCGGAACTGGTCCACCGAGCTGGTGGAGACGCGGGAGCCTGGCGACGCCACGCGCTTCGCCCGGGAAGCTGCCGACGCCGGGCACGATCTCGTCCTGGTGGCGGGCGGCGATGGCACCGTCAACGAGGCCGCCAACGGTCTGGTCCACACAGAGACCGCGCTGGGGCTGGTACCGGTCGGCACGGGCAACATCCTGGCGCACCAGCTGCAGATGCCGATTCTCACCATGACGTCCCCCACCCCCATCATCAACGTCGCCAAGGCCCTGACCCATGGTCGGCTGCAACGCGTCGACGTCGGAAAATACGACGACCGGCACTTCGTCTGCTGGGCCGGGATCGGTCTGGACGCGGAGATCGCCGCGCAGATGGAGCCCCGTCCGCGGTACACCAAACGGCTCCGGGCGCTGCCCTACATCATCGCCGCCTTCTCCGTCGCCCAGGAGTTCAAAGGCGTCCGCACCCACATCACCGTCGAGGACAAGAAGATCAGCACCCGCGCCCTTTTGGTGCTCGCCAGCAATATCCGGCTCTACGCCGCCTTCTTCAACGTCGCCCGCAACGCCCGCATGGACGACGGCGTCCTGGACGTCTTCGTCTTCAAGGGCCTGGGATTCGGCTACTTCCTGGAGCATCTCTTACACATCTTCAGCGGACGCTACCTGCGCGATCCTTCCGTCGTGCAGATTCTCACCGAGTGGATCGAGATCGAAACGACGCCGGACGTCGCCGTGCACCTCGACGGTGAACCCTATCACGAGACGCCCGTCCAGATTTCCCTCGTGCCTGGCGCCCTGCGGCTGCTGGTTCCCCCACAAGCGCCTCGGGATCTCTTTAGCAAGCCGCCGGAGATGCGGCTAGGCGATTGAGGCAATCCACGTCTTCACCCAAGCCGGTGGAAAGGACAACCGTTCATGCTTGATTACCATCTGCACTCGCACCACTCCTCAGATACCGACGTCCCCATGGAGGCCATGACCGCTGCGGCGCGTGAGGCCGGAGCTCAGGAGATCGCCTTTACGGAGCATTTGGAGTGGTACCCTGGAGACGGCGCCTGCGGCTATCTGCATCCCGAGCGTTACTTCGCCGATCTGAAACACCTGCGCGCGACCCACGCCGGGCGGATGACGCTGCTGGCAGGGGTAGAGATGGGGAGCTCACACCGCTTTCCCGCGCAAGCCCAGGAGGTTCTGGATACCTGGCCCTGGGACTACGTGCTGGGCTCCGTCCACTGGGTCGACGACCAGGCCGGCTGGAAGTCGGACGCCTTCGCCGACGGATTGGCGGCGGCCTACGCCGCCTACTTCGAGGAGCTGGCGGCGTTGGCGCGTCACGGCGTCTACGACGTGCTGGCGCACTTCGACCTGGTCCGGCGCGATTCCTGGTCGCTCCGCGAGGAAGTACTGCCGCTGGACGCTTATGCGGAGCCCATTCGCGCCGCCCTCCGCGCCGTCGTCGAGCGCGGCAAGGGACTGGAGATCAACACGTCGGCGCTGGCGGCGGGCCTGCCGGAGCCCTGTCCGCCGCTGCAGGTGCTGCGCTGGTACCGGGAGCTGGGCGGTGAGATCCTGGTGCTGGGCTCCGACGCCCACACGCCCGAAGCCATCGGTCAGCACTTCGCCACGGCGCGCGAGGTGGCGCAGGCCGCAGGTTTCACCCGGCTGGCCCGCTACCGGGAGCGCGCGGCTGTCAGCTGGGTGGAGATCGCCTGACCGAGCATAATCAGACCTCGTGGGATTTCGAAGCGAGTGGTCAGCGAAGACCCTCGCCAATGTCGCAGAACGTGCTTAGCCGCGCACCAGGCAAACGCAGCCGGGTTGATGACCTGGATAAGCGTTGCCAGGAGGCGCTGAGCAACCTTAGGGTTGGTTAACAAATAACTTCCCGACTGTATGACCTGACCAAATACGTG
>CAZCPK010000297.1:0-5462 GCA_964500755.1 uncultured Anaerolineales bacterium | reverse complement strand
GACGGTCGCCGTCGCGCGCGAGCTGGGCGTTGACCACGTCGTCCAACGCGCGACGAATCAGGGTTTAGCCGCCGCCTTTATCGACGGTCTGCAGGCGGCGCTCCAGCAAGGCGCGGATATTATCGTCAACACCGACGCGGACAACCAGTACCAGGGCGCCGATATCGCCCGGCTCGTGCAACCTATTCTGGTCGGCGAAGCCGATATCGTGGTAGGCGATCGGGGCATGCCTACGCACCCATACTTCTCGCCGCTCAAACGCGGCCTGCAGCAATTTGGCAGTTGGGTGGTCGGCCTGGCTGCCGGCGTCTCCGTGCCCGACGCCACCAGCGGCTTTCGTGCCCTCAGCCGGGATGCGGCGTTGCAGACGCTGGTGCTCAGCAACTACTCCTACACGTTAGAGACGTTGATTCAGGCCGGCGCGCGCCGGATGGCCGTCCAGTACGTGCCCATCCACGTCAATCCTCAGACACGTCCTTCCCGTCTGATGAAGAACGTCGCGCACTTTGTGACCAGTTCAGGCTCGACCATTATTCGCGCCTACACGATGTACCGCCCGCTGCGATTCTTTTTGATCGTGGGCAGCATCCTGCTGACCGCCGGCCTGATTCTGGGCATCCGGTTTCTCTACTTCTACTTCACCGAGGGCGGCATGGGCCACGTGCAATCCTTGATCTTGATGGCCGTGCTGCTGATTATGGGATTTCACACCTGCTTGATCGGTCTGGTCGCGGATCTGGTCGGTTTTAACCGCAAGATTCTCGAGGAGACGCTCTATCGCCTCCGTAAGATGGAACTGGATATTGACGAATTGAGGTCCAATGATCGAAGCATTTAAAGAACTCTGGGACGCCCGGGAGCTGGTCTACAATCTCGTTCTCCGGGATTTGAAGGTCCGTTACAAGAATTCCCTGCTGGGCGTCGTCTGGTCCTGGCTCAATCCCCTGCTGATGATGTTGGTCTTCACGTTCGTCTTCAACGTGATGCAGGGGACGGCTGTGTCCGGCTATCATATCCTGGTACTCAGCGCGCTGTTACCCTGGAACTACTTCTCCGGCGCGGTGTCGGGTGGGATTCGGAGTATCGTCGCCAACGGACACCTGATCAAGAAAGTGTATTTCCCCCGCGAGGTGCTCCCCATCTCCCTGGTGCTCTCCAATCTGGTCAACTTTTTGATCTCCTTGCCCGTGCTCTTTATCCTGGCCCTGCTCTCCGGCGTTCGGTTCAACGCCAACGTGCTATTGCTGCCCATTCCCATCCTGGTGGAGACGATCTTTGCCATCGGCATCGTGCTCTTTCTCTCGACGTTGGAGGTCTTCTACCGCGACACGCACATGCTGATGGACGTGGGGATGCAGGCGTGGTTCTTTATGACGCCCATCTTCTACGCCGTGACGCAGCTACCGCTTGAGGCGACACTTCTCGGCGTGAGTTTCAATCCTCAGCGATTGATCTTCTGGATCAACCCGATGGCGTCCATTATCAATACGTATCAGGACATTCTCTATCGCGGAAGTTTAACGGCATTAGATTTCCTGGCGCGAACGACGGTGATGGCGCTTCTGGTTCTGCTCTTCGGCTACTGGTTCTTCCTGAAGTTCAAGGGCCGCTTCGGGGAAGAGGTCTAACTTGTCATTCTCGGTGGATATGTTATAATCCGAACCGTTGAGGCGGGGCTGTGGCTCAGCTGGGAGAGCGCTACAATCGCACTGTAGAGGTCAGGGGTTCGAGTCCCCTCAGCTCCATAGCGGGGCGCTAGGCCCCGAACGTTAAAAGGTGATAAGTACGAATGTGGGCCTGTGGCGCAGTTGGGAGCGCGCCTCAATGGCATTGAGGAGGTCAAGGGTTCGAATCCCTTCAGGTCCACCAGAAGAAGCGCCCTCTCGATGAGGGCGTTTTTTTATTTCCGTGCGTTACTCCTCTGGTAGTTCGGTCTCCGGGAAACGCAGGTCAACCACGTCACCGTGGACGTTGATGGTGACCCGAAAGCCCATCATCCCTAACCACGAGCGTGCGTCCTCCGGCATGCCCGTGTGAAGCAGCTGCTCCATGTTCTCATCCATCTGATCGACCGAGGACTCCACCGCCGCTTTCGTGAAAAGGTCATCTTTTCCCAGGAATTGGAGCATCCCCTCGACCACGGCGTCACGCTGAGAAAGGACCTGCTCCTTAAGCACCTGCAATACCTGGCGATCTACGTCCTCCGAGGGGATGTGGCGTTGAAATCCATCGTCATCTACGATGTAGTAGGCCTCTCCACCTAACCCGGTGCTTTTCACGACTTGTCCATTTTCGTCGATAATCAGTCCTTGGAAGACGGCTTCGCGTCCCATGTTGACCTCCTGGTCCCTTGAGGTACGTCTGCTTTCTTCGTCAGCAGTGCTATAATTATCCTATCAAAATTCGCTCATTTGCCAACCAGGAGGATCGACCATGTCCCAAGCTGCGCCCATTGCCATCGTTACGGATTCCGGAACCAGCCTGCCCGCGGAACTGCTTGAAGCCTATAACATTCACGTGTTACCCTTCTTTGTCCATCTAGGGGACAAGATCTATCGCGACAACGTCGACATTGACGCCGATGCGTTCTTTGCCGCGTTGCGCGCGCAGGAGGAGCCTCAGGTCTCCACGAGCGTGCCGCCCGTGGGGGAGTTTACGGTGCTCTACGAGCAGCTGGCGACGTGGGCGCAGGGTATCGTCTCGATCCACATCGCGGGAGCGCAGAGCGGAACGTGCAACACGGCGCGTCTGGCTGCGGAAGAGTGCCCGGTCCCGGTGGAGGTGATCGACACGGAGACGACCGGGATGGCGGAAGGCTTTGTGGTGCTGGAGGCCGCGCGCGCCGCCCTGGAGGGCCTCTCGCTGTCCGAGGTCGTGGAGCGGGCGCGGGCCACCGTGCCCCGCGTCGATCTCATCGCGTTGCTGGAGACCGTCGGCTATGCAGTGCGCGGAGGACGGTTAGCCAGCGCTGCCCGGTTGCTTGGTAATCTGCTCAACATCCAGCCGCTGGTGCGGGTGCGCGATAACCAGGTGAGCATCGTCGGACAGGTGCGGCGCCGTACACGCGGGCTCCAGCAGCTGGTGGAGCGGGTGAAGCGCCAGGTGCAGGACGCGCCGGTCCATCTGGCCGTGCACTACACGGAGGATGAGGCGGAGGGCCGCCGTTTGCTGGAGCGGCTGGAGGCCGAGTTGACCTGCGTCGAGACGTATCTGGTACGGGTGCCCATCGCGTTGGGCGCGCACGCGGGTCCGGGCGCCATCGGCGTGGGCTACTACGGTGAGGGCGCCGTGGAGATGGAGGAGGGGCGGCTCAAGGCGCTGCGCGAGCGTCTCAGCTCGCTGCTGGGCGATTCGGAGCAGTAGCCATCGCGCGGGCTGCTGCCCGGTGCGCCATCCACCACGCTGCGATCAGCAATACCAGGCCGACGGCGTCGAAGAGGATGAAACGGCTGCCCGTCGCCTGCAGCGCCGCGTGACCCGCGGGCAGTTGGACCCACATCCAGCCCTCGCCCACCAGCCCAATAATCTGCTGCGTTACGATCACCGGAAAGCAGACGCGGTGGCGGACCGGGGCCAGCCACGCCGGAACGTAGGGCACGACCCACATCACGAAGAGCAGGCCGATGCTGCGCACGATGACCTTGCCCACCTCGCCCGCGAGCTCGAAGCTGCCGGCAAAGCGTTCAGGCCAGAGTACGAAGGGGACGGCGGCGGAGAGGTTGGAGATAAAGACCACCAGCACGACCAGCCGGGCGCCCCACGCCCAGCGGCGACTTGACTTTGTGTCTCCGTGTGTTACGTTTGGCTGCGTTTGAGTCATAGCTCACCCGGAGGTCTCATGACGGTCAAGGAACGAAAACGCCAACTGCGCGTCGTCGCCGAAATTCTGCTGGTGCACGCTCCTGAGATGCTGGAGAAGGAGCCGGCGCTGGTGCGGGACCTGCTCGCCGTCGTCGGTACCGCACTGCGTGCCCTCTACGACGATGCGGAGAAGTCGGCCCGCGCCTGGGACAAGCGCGCCTACGACGTCAAGGCCGACCAGCTGCGCCGCGAGTGGGCCTGGGCCCTGGGCGCGTCGAACTATGCCGTTGGCCTGGCCTTGCAGAAAGAGCCGCCCGACGCGACGGCGCTCAAGAAGCTGCGGACGCTGATCAAGCCGCAGCTGGAGGAACCCTACCGGCGGCAGATCCGGGATCCGGCGCGTTTCCGGGGCGCCGCCCGCGCCGTCCGCGCGCAGCAGGCGCGCAAGAAACGTCCCCTCCGCGAGTATTAGCCCGCGTCCTTACCGGACACGTCCGGCGGCAGTGGGCAGATGTCGGCGACGACCGGCGCCGCCACGTCCTGCATCCGCCCCGAGAAGTCCCAGGAGAAGACCTGCGCCGGCTCGATGACCAGGGCTACCTCCTTGTCGCGGCGCTTCAGCAGTCCTTGGGCGAGATCGTTGTCCACGCCGCCCAGATAGCGCACCAACAGGCGCTCCAGGATCTCTCCGCCGCGCGCCGCGTCCACCGTCGCCCGGCCCTGACCGCGCACGCCGCAGTAGGGCGGGCGCTCTGAGGCGATCTCGAAGGCGCAACGCGCGTCATTTTTCAGATAGGTCACCACTTTGGCGCGCTCCGGGGTGGCGCAGTAGAGGCGCCCGTCCTCGTAGAGATACCACAGCGAAAGCACCATGGGCCAGCCGGACGGCGTGCGGCATCCCAGCCGCACGGGAATACGGATCTCCTGCAGATAGTCCGCGAAGTCAGCGAGCGTCGTCATATTGCCTCCTAGAGAAATAGCAACGTGAGTATCACCGCGACGAGCAGGCTCGGCAGCAGATTGGTCGTCCTGATCGCCTTGACCTCCAGCAAACTGATGCCGATGCCCACGATCAGCACGCCACCGACGGCGGAGAGCCGAGTGATCAGCGCCGGCGTGAAGAAGGTCTGCATCTGTGCCGCCAGCAGCGAGATGCCGCCCTGAAAGAGCAGCAGCGGCAGCGCCGAGACCAGCACCCCCAGGCCGTAGGCCGAGGCCAGCGCGATGGACGTAAAACCGTCTAACAGCGCCTTGATCATGATCAGCTCGCGGTCGCCGGTCAAGCCCTCGTTGATGGCGCCGACGAAGGTCATGGAGCCCACGCAGAAGAGCAGGAAGGCCGTGATGAGGCCCTCGGTGAAGCGTGCGTCCCGGCTGCCGAGCTGCTGCTTGAGCCGGTCGCCCAGCTCTTGCAGACGTTTTTCCAGGTGCAGCGCTTCCCCTAGGATCCCTCCCAGGATCAGGCTGAAGATCAAGATGAGAAAATTCTCGCTCTGCAGGGCCATCTCCATGCCCAATACCAGCGAGGCCAACCCCACGGCCTGGAAGATGATGGCTTGTATACGCTCCGGGAAGCGTCGACGCAACAATAACCCCAGGCTGCTTCCCGCCAACACCGTCGCGGCATTGATGAACGTCCCCACCGGCATAGCACCCCCTCT
>CAZCPK010000296.1:2040-5486 GCA_964500755.1 uncultured Anaerolineales bacterium | reverse complement strand
GCGCGGTCGGGCGGCGCGTCCGGCAGGTACAGTCCAGCCGGGGGATCCAGGCGACGGTGGACGCCGTGACGGAGGCCGGCGGGACGGCGACCTACGTCAGCGCCGACGTCACCGACGCCGAGGGGCTGGCGGCTGCGCTGGCGCCGTGGCGAGAAAAAGTGACCGGCGTGATTCACGGCGCCGGCGTCCTGGCCGATCGCTGGATCGAGGAGAAGACCGAGGCCGACTTTGAAAAAGTCGTTGGCGTCAAGGTCGACGGGCTGCGCGCCCTGCTCGACTGCGTGCCGGTGGAGCAGCTGCAGCATCTGGTGCTCTTCTCCTCCGTGGCGGCCTTCTACGGCAACGCCGGGCAGGCCGACTACGCCTTGGCCAACGAGATCTTCAACAAGCTCGCCCATCGCATTCACCAGACGCACCCTGATTGCCGGGTGCTCGCCGTGGATTGGGGCCCCTGGGATGGGGGGATGGTCTCGCCGCAGCTCAAACGCATTCTCGAACGCCGCAACATCGACGTCATCCCCGTGGAGGTGGGCACCGCCATGCTCGCCGCCGAGCTGGCCCGGGAGGACGCCGTGCCGCAGGTGGTGGTCGGCAGCGCCATGACCGCGCCCTCGGCTTCGGTGGGGGAGGATCTGAGGACCTACGAGATTCACCGCCGGCTCTCTTTGGCAGCCAATCCTTTCCTTCTGGATCACGTCATCGGCGGGCGGGCGGTGCTGCCCACGGTCTGTGCCGTGGGATGGATGGTCAACGCCTGCGAGCAGCGCTATCCCGGCTACGCCTTCTTCCGCGTCGAGGACTACAAGGTCTTCAAGGGCGTCGTCTTCGACGAGACGTTGGCCGAGGGTTACGTCTTGCGGCTCGAGGAAGCGGCGAAATCCCCCGAGAGCGTGGTCTTTGACGCGCTAATCTACAGTGAAACGGATACGGGGCAGCCGCGCTATCACTACGGCGCGCGGGTCACGCTGGTGCGGCAGGCGCCGGAAACGCCGCACTACGCCGACTTCGATCCGACCGAGCGGGACGCCGTGCCGGGCGCGCAGCTCTACAGCGAGAAAACGCTCTTCCACGGCCCAAGTTTCTGCGGCGTGGAGCGAGTGCTCAACGCGAGCGAGCGCCGGCTGACGCAACGCTGTCGCCTGCCGGCCCTGGATCCCATGACACAGGGACAGTTTCCGGTGCAGACCTTCAATCCCTATCTCACCGACGTCCACCTGCAGAGCCTGTTGATCTGGGCGCAGCGTTATCAGGGCGTTGTAGGGCTGCCGCTGCGTATCGCTAAGGGCGAGCAGTTCCGCCCCGCCGGTTTCGGTCAGGTGACCTACGCGACGCTGCAGGTGCAGGAGAGCAGCAACCACCGGCTCGTGGCCGACGTCACCGTCACCGACGCCGAGGGTCTCATTCTCAGCCGGGTCGCCGGCGCGGAGATCACCTTGAGCGCGCGGTTGAACGAATTGTTCTTGCAGAATGAACTGGTCAGGGAGCCTGTCTATGAATGAACGGCTGACGATCATGGGTATGGCGGTAGCGTTGGGTGACGTGCGGACGTTGGACGCTTTTGGGCGAGCCATTTACACCGGGCAACCGCTGATGGGAGAGCCGCTTTCTTTGGAGCGGTGCGTCGGCGTCGCCGATGAGGCGCTCTTTGACGCCGCGATCCGGCCCGGCGCGCCCGTCGCCGTGCACGTCGTGGCAGAACCGTCGCAGGCGTCCGCGCTTTCGGAGGCCGTCATCGCACGTTGGCGCCTCAGCGGGCCGGCGCAGCACCTGTCCCCGCGCAGGTTGGCGCCGTTCGTCGCGTTGAACCGCTTGCAGGCCTCGACGGTTTGGACTGCAGTCGACGCCGTGTTGCTCGTGGCGGCTGGTCCGCAGGGCGCGGCCGCTATCGTCGTGACCTCCGCGCCGGCTGCCGTGGGCTACGCGCAGCTGCGAGCAGTGACGATCGGGGTGTCGGTGGCCTCGGTCGCGGCCCGTACCGTGCGTGAGGCCGATGTTGCGTCGTCGGACGTCGGTTATCTGGAAGCGTTACACTCGCTGCGGACTGACGACCCCGCGACTGCCGGGGTCTTGACGGCCTACCGGGAAGCGGGGTCGGCGCTGACCTGCGCGCTCGGCAACCTGGCGGTCGAACCGGGTCCGGTGCTCGCGCTCGCCGGTCTGATCAAGGCGGCACTGTCCGTACACCGGCGCACCTTGCCCGCCTTTCCTGATTGGCAGGGACCGGACGCTCCGAAGCGTTGGAAGGGCACGCCCTTTTACGTACCCTCTACTTCGCGTCCCTGGCTGGTGACGCCCGGGGGAGCGGGACGCATCGCGGCGGTGAGCGACGGCGGCGAGGAGGGATACGCTCACGTTCTGTTGGGAGAGGCGGCTTGTCGTCGCGCTGAACCGGTCGTTCGTGCTCGGTTGGGGGTGTCGCGGCCTTATCTGTTGCCGTTGGTCGGCGAGGATCGGGCGGCGCTGGAGGAGGCGGTGGCGACGTTGCAATCGCGGTTGGACGCCGGCGAGTCGCTGGCGGCGCTCGCTGGTGAGGCGGTGCGGCGGTGCGCGGCGGGCGCTGAAACCGGATACGTCATGGTCTTGATCGCGCACGGCGTGCCGGAGCTCCGGGATGAGCTGCGCTACGCGGTCAAGGGGCTGGAGCGGGCCTTCGAGACGGGGCGCCCGTGGTCGACGCCGCGCGGCAGCTACTTCACCGCCGCGCCGTTGGGCGGAGACGGGGTCACCCTCGTCTACCCCGGTGCCTTCAATTCCTACCTCGGCATGGGCCGCGACGTGTTGCAGCATTTTCCCCGGCTGCACGAGCGCGTCTCCACCATCGTCTCCGACGTGGGTCGCTCGCTGGAGGAGGTGTTGCTCTATCCGCGCAGCCTCGCGCCGCTCACCGACGCCGCACGCGAGGCGCGGGCCGCGCGGTTGTCCGGCAATCCCGTCGCCATGATCGAGTCGGGGATCAGCCTCTCCATTCTCTATACGCTGATCCTGCGGGAGTTCTTTGGGGTGCGCCCGCAGGCGGCGCTGGGGTACAGCCTGGGCGAGATCAGCATGTTGTGGGCCAACGGCGTCTGGCAGGACGCTGACGCGGGCAGCACGGCCTGGCGCACGTCACCGCTCTTCAAAGACCGGCTCTTTGGGCCCAAGACGGCGGTGCGAGAGCATTGGGGCCTGGAGGGCGGCGACGATGATTTCTGGGCCTCGTACATCCTTAAGGCGCGTCCCGACGAGGTGCGGGCGTGCGCGGCGGACGAGCCCCACGCTTACCTGACCATCGTCAACACGCCGCGCGAGGTGGTCATTGCCGGGGAACGGGAGGCGTGCCAACGGGTCATCGCAGCGTCCGGCGCGCGGCATCCCCTGCCGGTCCCCTTCGACGCGGTGATCCATAACGAGGCCATGGCGTCGGAGTACCCGGCCTTCGTCGATCTCTACACCAACCCGACGCAGCC
>CAZCPK010000296.1:0-2030 GCA_964500755.1 uncultured Anaerolineales bacterium | reverse complement strand
CAGCCCAATTCCGATTTGACCTACTACTCCGCCGCCGACTACGCGCCGCTGACGCTGACGTCGACGGCGCTGGCCCGCGCCACGGCCAAGATGACGTGCTCGCCCGTCGACTTTCCGAGGCTGGTGAAGACGGTCTACGCTGGGGGTGCGCGGCTCTTCGTCGAGCTGGGGCCCTTGAGCACCTGCTCGCGCTGGATCGAGCGGATTCTCAAGGGGAAGTCCCACGCCGTGGTGCCCATTGACAAGAACCGGCGTGGAGACTTTGCGGGCGTGTTGGCCGTGTTGGCCGTTCTGATCAGCCACCGCGTGCCGCTCGATCTCTCTCCGTTCATGGCGGCGCCGGCGTCGTCTTTCGAAGCCGAGTTCCTGACGTCCGCGCCGAAGCCGGAGCCGAAGCCGGAGCCGGAGCCGAAGCCGGAGTCTGTAGCCCACTATGCTTCCGAGTACACCGCCGAGGTCGCGGTGCCGGTTACCGCAGCGGCGGAGCGCGTCGCCGCGGCGATGGCGGATGGATCCGTCCAGGCGCATTCGGCGGTTGTGCAACCCGCGTCGCCGGAGACGGGGCGTGCAGCGGTTGACTTCTATCATAACCTGCACCGACACGCGTCACGGGTCGCACAGGGACATCTGGCCTTCTTGTCCTCGCAGCGCAGCGTCATTCAACAGACGGGGGCGCTGCTGCAGCTGCAGATCGACGCCTCACGGCGTTTACTGGGTGTATCGCCGTCATCCACGCCGCGAGAGCGTCCACTGTACGACACGCGGCAGATTATGGAGTTTGCCACCGGCGATCCTGTCGCCTGTTTTGGACCGACCTACGCTGTCTACCGGGGGCGGCGCATGCCTCGTCTGCCCAACGGCGCGCTGCGATTGGTCGATCGCGTGACGGCGATTGAGGGGGAGCAGGGTGAGGTCCGGGTGGGCGCCGCGCTGCGCAGCGAGGTTGACGTACCCGTCGACGCCTGGTACCTGCGGGAGAATGCCTATGCCACGGTGCCCTACGCGGTACTGATGGAGATGGCGCTGCAGCCCTGCGGCTTTCTCTCGTCCTACATGGGCTCCATGCTCTCGCATCCCGAGGTGGAGTTCTATTTCCGCAACCTGGACGGTGAGGGCGAGTTGCTCGCCGCGCCCGACCTGCGGGGCAAGACGGTCACCAACCGCGTGGAACTGCGCTCTTCCAGCACGGTGCGCGGAATCATCCTGCAGCAATACGTTTTTGAGCTGGCCTGCGAGGGGCGATTATTTTATCGAGGCCAGTCTTCCTTTGGTTACTTCACACCCCAGGCGCTGCGCAAGCAGCAGGGGCTCGATGGTGGGCGGCTGACGCGGCCGTGGTATCGCCGGGTGCAGCGGAAGTGCCTGCGCGTCGACGTCCGCCCTTTCTTCCTGGTCGGCGACCGCCGCCGCTACGAGCGTCTGGCGTCCGGACGGTTACGCCTGCTCAATAAGGCGCGCATCTGTCCCGACGGTGGTGAGCATCGCGCGGGCTACGTTCACGCCGTCGTCGACGTGCGGCCCGACGATTGGTTCTTCGCTTGTCACTTTTACCAGGATCCGGTGATGCCGGGTTCGTTGGGTGTGGAAGCCGTGTTGCAGGCGCTGCGCCTTTTCGCGCTGGAGCAGGGACTGGGTGTCCATTTGCGGAATCCTCGCTTTGCTCCTTGGATCGGTGAGACCCTCTGGAAGTATCGGGGACAGGTGACGCGGGAGAAGCACGACGTGCATCTGGAGGCGCACGTCAAGACGATCGACGTTCAGCCAGACGCCGTTACGATCGTCGCCGACGCCGACGTTTGGGAGAACGGTCTGCGGATTTATGAAGTGCGGGACGTGGGCGTTCGGATGTTGGAGGCGTAAAGTATCAACGGATGGCTTGGCTCCTTGGTCAACGGATTGAACGGATTAAGCAGATTTTCGGGTTTAGATGGTGTGCTCAAGCGCTGGTGGCTCTTTTGGACTTCGCAGAATCAGGCCGAAAACTTAACCACGGATTTCACAGATTTACACAGAAAATGAAAAATTAGTGA
>CAZCPK010000295.1:0-5516 GCA_964500755.1 uncultured Anaerolineales bacterium | reverse complement strand
ATATCCCCCGACGCCCGTCATGGCGAAGAGTGAGGGAATCGCCAGGTTGTAGGCCACGCTGGGGACAATGCCCAGCGCTTCGATCGGCGAACTGATAAGGACGAACCCGTAATAGTAGTAGTTCATCACGCCGCCCGCAAACCACGGGTCGTAGGGCGGGAACCAACGGGATTTAATGACCGCGTTGAGATAGGCGAAATCCATGGGCTTTTCACCGCCCGCCACCGGATGGAAGAGGTCGGGGTTGAGGTACCGCACAATAATCCAGGCCAGGTACAAACCGGCAAACCAGAGCTCGACGCGCAGCAGATTACGCCAGTGGGCTCGGATAAATGCTTGCAGCTTTACCCAGCGAGTCCACACCAGCAGCGCCGTGATCAGCGTCAGGATCGCAAGTACAAACCACAGCAAGCTCCGGGTATGATAGGTGAGGCGCAATGCGGAGAGTAGCCAGGCGGGATACGTCCATAAGAGAAGCCCCACCATGCGAGCCAGGCCATAGCCCCGCAAGCGCAGCGTCGGAAAGACCAGTGTCAGCCAAGGAAAAGCGATCCAGCCCAGGAGGGTGAGCAACGCCCACCACAGCCCGACTGCCACGATCTGAGAGCGATTCTGCCACGCCCGGCGCGGGAACAAGGTAGACCAGGTTCCTCCGCTTTCTTGGACCTCTTTCATCGTCGTCGTCATCAATAGCTTGTCCTGGGCCGGGACGGCGCTCCGCCCCGTTTCCATCTCTGGTAAAGTCCCGGTCTGCGTGGCGTTAAGCAGAGATAACGGTAACAAGGCTTCTGCCCGCCGCCGGGAATAGTTCGCGGTTTTGGCAAAGAGAAAGACCTGCGGATGATCGTAGACGCTAAACGCTTCCTCGGCCGGCGGCAATGAGATAGAACAGGGCAGACCGTTGCTGTAGTCCGGTTCTGGATGGTCGAAGGGCAATTCCTGATCGGGGAATTGACAGGGGCCGAGCGAGGGATAGGAGACGAACTCGGCAACGAAGTCGAAGCCCAGACTTTCGTCAAAGAGATGCTCGTAGTAAGCGGTCGTGAGAGGATAGCGTTGCGGAAGACGGGGGATCGAGGCATACAGGCGATTGCTGGACATGATGATGTAGTCGGCCTCGTCCAGCCAGTTCAACAGCGATTCTCGCTTCTGAACATTGTCGGCGTCATAGAGATTGAGCTGGGACGTGGGACTTGACGAGAGGCTTCGATACCAGTTGAAAAAAGGATCACGATTGTCCAGGCGGACCGGCAATGGATCGTCCCAATGCTCATTTGCCAGAATGGAAGTTTTGAGCGTTGCGGATTCCCCTGACAATAACGTGACTTCAACGTAATAGCGCTCTCCTGCTTCCAGTTGTGTCGCCGGCAGAGGGACAACGACGGACTGCGCACTCGTCGCCTGCAGGTCAACCGTCGTGGTGGCCTCTGCCAGTATTTTTCTATCAGATGCAGCAGCGCTTAGACGCACGCGAAACTGTCGTTGGCCCGGTATGACATTGCCCACTACCTTGTTAAGGACGATCCTGCTGACGATCAGGGAGCGTTCGGGCGTCCATCCCACTTCGGCGCTCCCGGTGTTGACGTTGAGCTTTGTCTCCGGTTGCAGCGGGATTTGCCATTGACCGCCGTCTGCGTCATGCATCGTGACCGTTGTGGGGACGTGATCGTAGATCCACCGTGAGGCAGCGATCCGGGTAAAGGGGCGTGCGTAGATTTGCAGGAAGGCCCCGGTCCATAAAAGGGTGCCCAGCACGACGATCCAGGGCAGCAGCGTTTGTGCGCGACGGAGGAGGGGGCGTCGCGCTTCTCGGTGTCGCCATCCGAGGCGCCAAAGCAGCCACCCTGCGAAGAGAACAAAGCAAGGGTAGACAGGAAGGAAGTAGCGCATCGACTTGACCCACTGCAAACTCTGGTAGAAAAAGAAAGCAGTGCCCCAGCCCCAGGGGAAGATCAGTGACCAGCGCTTTTTGCGAAAGAGCGTGACGCCCATGACGGCCCACCCTACCCAGGCGGTCAATCCGAGCGGAAGGCCCATGCCCCAGAACACCATATTCTTCCATGAGAAAATGACGGCTGTTCTATCCGTCCACTGATGCCCGTAGGGTACGTCAATCTCGCCTGTCATCAGCTCCCGGATGTACTTCATCGTATCGAGCCACGATGGATTTAGTCGAACATCCAGGAAGCCAGGACCCTTGAATGCATAGGGCTGCACGATGCGAAAGGTAGTGAAGGCCAGGAGGCCCGAGAGGACAAGAGCGAGAAGTGTTATAGGTCGAAAAGCCAATCGGTACCTTCTGTCTTTACCGGCGCGGTATTCCAGAATCCCTGCCAGTCCCACAAAGGCGGTCACGGGCCAGACGCTGGCTTTGGAGGCGAGGGCCAGTCCGCTGGCGATGCCGGCTAACAATAATGGCCAATCCTTGCGGGCTTTAACGGCGTAGATTGCCAGGGTCAACGTCAGTAAAACGAAGAATGTGGCAAAGTTATCTACCACGAAGAAATGCGCGTGCTGAATGGGCAAAATCGTCATGGCATACAGGGCGCCGGTCAACAGGGCCACTCGGCTGTCCTTGAAGAGCATATAGGTCAAGCCAACCAGGAGCAGGAGTGTGGCCAAATCCGTCAGCGTCGAGAGCGCCCGACCTACGAAGTGGATGCCTTGATAGCTTATGTAGTGACCGGACGTGCAGGAGATACAGGCTTTGTCCACCCATCCCCCAACAACACGGGTGAGAAAGAGTGGTAAGGTACCATAGACGTAGCCCTCATACCCTCGGTTGGCGGGATTGAGCGGCGAAACAGCGGTATTCCAGTACTCTGTAAGAGTATCTGGAATCTCTAACGATGCTGCTACCATCGTCAAATAGCGTTCATCGGGGTGCAGGTGTGTGCCCCGATCCCAGTTGAGATTGTAGACGCGTACCCACCCGGCGATAGTTAGAATTATGATGAGTAGGAAGAGCGAACGTAATCTCCGCCTGGACGTGTTTTGTCGGTCAGCCATGAGACTGATTGTAACTGAAAGCGACAAGAAAACAAGCGTTCACCTTACAGGGCAAACGAAGCGGTTCTAAGGCTTGCTAAGGCAGCTCAGCGCCTCCTGGCAACGCGCACCTAGGTCATCAACCCGGCTGCGTTTACCTTGTGCGCGGCTAAGCACGTTCTGCGACATAGGCGCGGGTCTTCGCTGACCACTCACTTCGAATTCATGTACGTCGCCCTGCGAAGGCTCCTGGGTCAGACAGGTGACCGCTTCGCGTAGCCTGTTTCTTCTTTTCGGTAAAATTATATGAGGAATTGTGGTTTCATGCGCTTTGACTACGCGAAATGGTGTGAGCTTTCCTTTTCGCCTTCTTTCTTCTACAATGAACGTAAATCGTTGTGAATTTGACCCGCCCACAATTACCCGTCACGAAAAGGAGAGTTAATTCCATGGAAACCTATCAACCAATCGTCTGGCAAGGAGATCGACTGCAGCTTTTGGATCAACGCCGCCTACCGCACGTGACAACACACCTGACATACGAGGATTACCGCGACGTCGCCAAGGCCATCAGGGACATGGTCGTACGTGGCGCTCCCGCTATTGGGATTACCGCCGGCTACGGTATGGTGTTGGCAGCGCAACAGAGCGAGGCAGCAAACGCAGCAGCGTTTCGAGAGGATCTGGAGCAAGCCGCCGACGTGCTTCGCGCCGCGCGTCCCACCGCTGTCAATCTCAATTATGCCCTGACGCGCATTCTCAAACGGTCCCAAGATCCCACGTTGGCCTCCCTGGAGGAAATGCGTACTGCGATTGCGGAAGAAGCACATGCGATCAATGAGCGCGAACGAGCCGCCAACGCCAAAATTGGCCAGAACGCACTCCCTCTAATCCCGGAACGGGCCAAGATCTTGCATCACTGTAACACCGGCCCGCTGGCGACGGGGGCCTACGGGACGGCGCTGGGCGTGATCTACGCCGCGCACGAAGCGGGAAAATCCGTGCACGCCTACGTTGACGAGACACGTCCACGCCTGCAGGGCGCACGACTTACGGCGTGGGAACTGCAGCAGATGCAGATCCCGCACACCGTGATCGTCGACGGCGCAGCAGCGCACGTCATGCGCGCCCACGAGATCGACCTCTGCGTCGTCGGCTGCGACCGGGTGGCGGCCAACGGCGACACCGCTAACAAGATCGGCACGTATGCGCTGGCCCTGGCGGCCCACGCTCATGGCATTCCCTTCTACGTTGCCGGTCCCACCACCACCATCGACGCGGACACACCCAGCGGGGACGCCATCGAGATCGAAGAGCGGCCGGCGCAGGAGGTCACCCACGTCAGTGACGTCCAGGTGACGCCGGAAGGTACGCAAGTCGCCAACCCCGCTTTCGACATCACCCCGGCGAAGTACATCACCGCCATCATCACCGAACGCGGCGTCGTCAAGCCACCTTATAAGGAAAGCATCGCCGCCCTGCTCGCGGAGTGAAATCAGATCCAACGCAATCAGAGCGACCAGAACCGCAGCTGTCGAGCCGGACGTCTGCCGTCTAAGAGGATAAACGGGGCGGCGCGTTGCGCGGGAATATGCAGTTTCTTGAGCGCGCTTAACTCCCGCAACGTGCCGTCCCGCCGCTCGCGCACGATGCGCTGCGCTCCTTTGGGACCAATGCCCGGCACGCGGAGGAGTTGCTGCTGACTTGCCGTGTTGACCTCCACAGGATTCTCCTGGAGGTGACGTTCGGCCCAGAGCAATTTGGGATCCGCATGCAGCGGCAAATCACCATCCCCGGTGAAAGGCAGCTCTTCCACGTCAAAACCGTAATCACGCAATAAAAACGAGGCTTGATAGAGGCGGTGCTCACGCAACGGTGACGTTGGAGGGTGATCGGACAAGGGCGTGTCGGAGACCGGAGCAAATCCGCTGAAGTAGGCCCGCGCCAACCGCAACTTCTGATAGAGAAAGGTGGTCGTCAAGAGCAGCTCCAGGTCAGATTCATCCGCGGCCCCGACCACAAATTGAGTCGTCGCGCTGGGCCCTCGTCCGCCCTGCGTCTGGCGCACCTCCTCGACCCAACGCAGCGGCTGCAACAGCTCCTCGGTGAAGACCTTGTGCGGCGCCAACTTTGCCAGCCGACGATCGTTGGGCGCTTCCAGGTTCACCGACACACGATCCGCCCACCGCATCCCCGCCTCAACCTGGGCGCGCTCCGCACCGGGCATGATTTTAAGGTGAATGTATCCTCGAAATCCATAGCGCTGCCGCAAGATCTCCGCCGTTGCCAGGATCCTATCTTGCGTCTGAGGACCGCCGCCAACCAGTCCGGAGCTAAGGAAGACGCCATGCACCAGGTCGTTCCTGTGCAAACGCAGAAAGAGACGCGCCAGCTCGTCCGGAGCAAAGGTCGCCCGACGGAAGTCGCGCCCCACTCTGAAGGGACAGTAATAGCAATCACGTTCACAGGCCGAGGAGAGCAGCGTCTTGAGAATTGGCACCCGTCCCTGCGGCGTCGCCGCGTAATAG
>CAZCPK010000294.1:0-5523 GCA_964500755.1 uncultured Anaerolineales bacterium | reverse complement strand
GGCACTCTTTGCGCGCCCAATGAGCCTTTTTTGATTTATCTCAACTGTTGAGGGATACTACCCGTTTTTAAGAAAACTTAGTTTCCAGTGTACTAAGTAGGTCAGAAAAAATATGTTAACATTTGCTCGGAGCCCTCGTCTCGGGGGCGGTCTCTTTAGAACCGAGACGTTCGCGATTAGCCGTCCCCGAGACGGGGACGGGGAGCGGATGGTGAATATGTCTGGAGTAAAGAAACTTTTACGGACTTACTTACTTAGGCATATCAACAAGATCGACGGGCGGGACGTCCCCACCCGTCGATCTATTGTAACGGAAAACCGTGAACTTGCGAAGTGTGCGCCCCGACTATCCGGCGCCGCTGGCGCCCCCGCCGGCAGCGCTGGCGGCCGAACCCGCCGCTGCGGTCGAGCCGGTGCTGCTGCCCGTCGAGTTGACCGCAGCGATCATGCCGATAAAGGCCGCCGACGTGTGCGCGTCGGAGGTAACGGTCTGGAACCAGGCCGGCGTCACGATCTGCTCTTCCTTATCGAAATGTTTGGCCCACTTCTCCGCGAGCCCAAAGGCCGTCGCGTAGGTCAGGTATTGTCTGAAGGTGTTACGGTCGTAGCCGCTCTCCTTGCCGCGCGTGATCTGCTTGAGGTAGTCGGCGAACTCCTGCCAGGCGTGCGCCTCCCGCAGCCCTTCCTCCGTCAGCGTCGAGATCGTCGTGCCCAGGATGACGGCGACGAGGCTGTTCAGGAAGAGGGCGCCGCTGATGAGCAGGGACCAGGGGCTGAACTGTTCCCCGAACAAAACGGCGAAGAGAACGCTGCCCAGAACGACGAGAATGAGCGCGCCCAGGCCGCCGTAGACCAGGGTATGACTGCGACGCTCCTGCTCGGGATCGAACAGGCCTTGCGCCTCAAGCTCATCTTTCAGAATCTCCGTGTAACGGTTGACCCGCCCCGAGATGCTGTTGCGCAGGTCGGAGAGTTGGATCGACTTGACGGAGTGGTTCTTTCGCTCGAAGACGGCGGTGAGGAGCGCGCGCTCGTGCGGACGCAGGTCGTTGTCCTGCGGCGACGGCGTGCGCTGCAGCTCGAAGTCCTTACCCCACCAGCGCTTCCTGTCCAGATCCTGAATGGTGAGGAAGCCACGCTCGGCGAGGTCGAAGAGGGTCGCCAGGAAGCAGTCCCACTGGTAGTCGAACTTACCTTCGTGGTAGAGGACGCCGGCGACGGCGGGCGGACGCGCGCGCGGCGGCTGTTTCGTCGGCACGTAGCGCTGCGGCTCCGGGAGCTTCCGACGGTAGCGTCGCCAGAGGCCGATCACGCCGATAAGACTGAGCAGGAAGACGGCGCCGGCGATGGCGAGATAGGTGGGGCGCGACGCCCGGATCTCCTGCCGGCGCTGCTGCCAGGCCGGCGGCCGGGCGATCAGACTGCCCTCGGGGAAGCGGAGGGCGACGACGTAGGTCTCGTCGTCTTCCTGGTCGAAGCTCTGGGCGATCACTCGCTGCGATGCGGTTTCCAGAGTGGCCTCGCCCTCCCGGAGCTCCGGCGGGACGGCGAGCTCGACGCCCGCCGGATAGCGGATCTCGCACGTGCTCTGCGCGATGACGTAGTCGTGCTCGTTGGGAAGGCACTGCCAGGTGAGCAGGTCGTGGCCCGCGTCGCGCTGCACGACGCCCTCCAGCGCGTAGTGCAGCGTGAAGGTGTGGCTGCTATCGGAGGTGGGCGCGAAGTGCCAGGTGACCTCGACGGGGTCGTCGCCCTTGATCTCGACCTGACCGGCCTCCGCGCCCCGGGGGAGCGTCTCACCGTCCAACTCGGCGCTCAGCACCGTCAGCTCGTCGCTGAAGTCGGTGGTGAGGTCGCGGAAGACGTAGGTGAAGGGGCCGCCCTCGAAGATAAAGAGGACCGTCTCTGTCACTTCCAGCGTGCCGCCCTCCCGCACCTCCACGACCACGTCGTAGCGCTGGGCGTAATAGGACTTGGCTCCCGCCGCCGGCAATGGCAGGCATAAGAGGCCGATGATCAACACAAGAAACAGCGTTCTATGTATATTACGCATGCTGCGCATGAATTTACCTCCATCCTAAATGGGTAATTGTACGTCTTCCTTTTAGTATAACGGAGAGGCGGCGCGGCGTCATGGGGCAGCGGGGCAGTTTCGTATTAGTCGCAAGTAGTAGATGGACGTTGTAACGTCCCGTTGGGGGGCGACTCACGCAGTGGCAGTGGTGCGGTGAAGACAGGTGCCCGGCGTCGCGGCGGGATCCAGGAGCGCGCGTTCCAGGTTGCCTGGCTCGCGCCCGGTGAGGATCCAGACGCGCAGCTCGGGGAGCGTTTCGACGAGCGTCAACATCTGACGGACCTTGGCTAACATCCCGCCGGTGACGTCGACGTAGTCCGAGCCGCCGAGGAAGTGGGCGACGCCGGCGTAGGTCGCGGGCGTGATGGCGGGGATGAGCCGGCGGCGGTCGTCGAGGACGCCGGGCGCGTTGCCCAGCAGCAGCACGCGTTGCGGGCGCAGGCGGTGGGCCAGATGGGCCAGCAGCGTCTCCGTGGAGAGGATGGTCCCGCCCTTCTCCGTGTCAAAGGCGACGTCGCCGAAGATAAGGGGGACCAGTCCGCGCTCGAGGGCCCGCTCGACGGTGTCGGTCTCCCAGCGGACGATCTCGCCGTTGGCAGCCAGCGCCGAGGCCGACGGCTGCAGACTGAGGGCCGGCACGCCGGCCTCGAGACAGGCGTCGGCGACGATGCGGTTGAGCCGCGCCGCCGCCGCGCCGACCGCCGTGAAGCCGCGCCAGTCCTCGGCGCTGGCGACGCCCTGCTGTGTGCCGTAGCGGTTGGCGACCCAGTGCCCGAAGGAGCCGGAGCCGTGCCCCAGGACGACGCGCAGCTTTGGGTTGGCCTCCCGCGCGGCTTGGAGCTCCCGCGCCAGCCGGCGGATCAGGGCCGGGCGCGGGGTAGTGCGCTGCCGCTTATCGGTGATAAGCGAGCCGCCCCACTTAACGAAGACCACTTCTTTCTCCACGTCACGCTCCTACGGTCGTGTGCCAGATCTGCGTGGCGCCGACGGCGCGCATGGCTTCCCGCACCGCAGCGGCGCGCTCCGGGTCGACCAGGGCGATGACGTTGCCGCCGCCGCCCGCGCCGGTCAGTTTGGCGCCCAGCGCGCCGGCTTTCCGCGCCGTCACGACCAGCTGATCGAGGACGGGGTGCGAGACACCGATCTCCTGCAACAAGCCGTGATTTTCGTCGAGCAGCGCGCCCAGCGCGGGAACGTCGCCCACTTCGATGGCGCGCCGCGCCGCCCGGGCGATCTCTCCCATCTGATCAAAGAGGCGTTCGTGGCGCTCCGGCGCGGCGGCGTGTCGCGCGCGGACGCCCGCGACCATCTCGCGGGTGCTGCTGGCGACGCCGCTGTTGGCGATCAGCAGCTCGAAGGGCGCACCGATGGCGAACCGTTCCGGCGGCTCCTTCTTGACGAAGAAGACGGGCTGCTCCCAGGCGACGACGGTGTTGTCGATGCCGCTGGGCGTGCCGTGGTGGATCTTCTCGACCTTGAAGGTGAGCGCGCTGATCTTGGTCACGGTGAGCTCGCGGTTGAAGTAGGCCGCCAGGGTGCGGACGATGGCGGCGGAGACGGCGGCGCCGCTGCCCAGCCCGGCGGCGATGGGCAGGTCGGAGCGCACGGTGAGCGCGCCGTCGGGCGCCGAGACGGCAAGGTGTTCCAGCGTCAGCCGGACGATGGTCGTCAGTGGGTGGTCGGGCGGCGCAGCGGCAAGCGACACGCGCGTGTCCAGGTCCGGGGCGACGATGCGGAGCCCGCCGCCGACCTGGACCGGCAGCAGCTCGGCGTAGGCCCGCAGGTCGCTGACGGGCACGGCGATGGCGGGACGCCCGTAGACGACGCTGTGCTCGCCGCAGAGGATGACCTTACCGGAGGCGCTCCCGGTCGCCGGATGGGCCATGCTCACGCTCCCAGGTAGAGGATGCCGACGGCCGACAGTCCCCATAACAGCAGATCGACCTGCAGCGGGCGGTCCGTCAGCAGCACCTCGTCGGGCGCCAACGTGACGCCCTCGGCGTGGACCAGGTAGAGGTAACGGAAGAGCCCGTAGATGACGAAGGGGATGGTCAACATCATCAGATGATTTTCGGGCAGGTTGTGGGCCGAGAAAGTATAGAGCGCGTAGGCGACGATGGTCGAGGAGGTGACCAGGCCGATCAGCTGGTCGAGGAGGCCCAGGGTGTACTGATTGAGGCTCTCCCGGTGGTTGCCGGCCTCGTCGCCGAGCAGGATCTTTTCGCCCCGGCGCTTACCTAACGCCAGGAAGAGCGCCAGCAGGGTGGTGCAGATGTAAAGCCAGGGTGAGAAGTTCTCCGCGTCGACCAACGGCGCGCCAGCAGCCACGCGCAGCACGAACCCCGTCGCGATGGCCAACACGTCGAGCAGGACGACGTTCTTGAAGTGGAAGGAGTACCCGACCTGCAACAGCAGATAGCCGCTCAGGATCAGGGCGAAGCCGGGGGAGAGCCAGGCGCCCACGCTCAGCGCCAGCACGGCGATGACGCTCGCTCCGATTTTGGCGAAACGGGGTGAGAGCGCGCCGGAGGGCAGCGGACGGTACCGCTTCCGCGGATGGGCCCGATCCTTCTCGATATCCACCAGATCGTTGAGCGTGTAGACGACGCCGGAGATCAGGCAGAAGAGCGCAAAACCGGTCACCGTGCGGAACAGATAGAAGGGATCGAAGGCCTTGACGTCAAAGATCAGCGCGGCGAAGATAAAGCCGTTCTTCGTCCACTGCTTGGGCCGCATAGTTTTCAGTAGAGCACGTAGTTGGCGCATAGTTGACCTCCACGTCAGGTATGATACCAGATTTGGCGGAAATAAGAAGTAACGCGGGAACGTTGGAACGTTCGCACGTTGAACGTCATGTTTGCGCGCACTCTCCTGAGCACGCAGGGTTTGGGTGGCCGCCGGGTGGGGGGTGAGGTGGCTGCCGTGTGGGGGTCTAGGTGGCTGCTGGGTAGGGGGCTAGGTAGCGGCCCCTCAGGGGTCTAGGGGGCTGCCCCTTTTTTGAAAACCTCCGAGGTTGTGTAGAAACCTCGGAGGTTTTTACGCTTGTCGTGTTACAGCGCGGCGATGACGGCGTCCGCCATGGCGTGCGTGCCTACCGGCGAGGCGGGCGTCAGGTCGAAAGTGAGCTGCTCGCCGGACGCCAGCACGAAGGCGACGGCGGCCTCGACCCGCGCGGCGGCCTCCGCCTCGCCCAGGTGCCGGAGCAACAGCGCGCCGCTGAGAATCGCCGCCGTGGGGTTCGCCTTGTCCTGGCCCGCGATCTGCGGGGCGGAGCCGTGGACCGGCTCGAAGACCGCCAGCGCGTCGCCGACATCATCAACGGTGACATCTAGCCAATGAGCACCGTTCCATCGGACGTGGTCGTCGTCGGGGGCGGCGTCGCCGGGCTCTCGGCGGCGACGTTCACCGCCCGCCACGGCCTCGACACGCTCGTCGTCGATTCCGGGGAG
>CAZCPK010000293.1:3687-5529 GCA_964500755.1 uncultured Anaerolineales bacterium | reverse complement strand
CTAATAGACCGGTACGTTGCTATTCAAAAGTGTCAACCTATTTCCGAACCTTCCCGTCATTTCTTGCACTTACGAGTTGAATCCAAGATATTTGGCAAACACTGGTTATGTCCTCATTTAGGCTCTTGTCGGGAATTAGGTGAAGCCCTACATCCGCTTGAGTGGCTGATTCATTTTCCCGGTTCGTTGGGTTTACACTTTCCTTGCTGTGTGAGAAAATTATGGGATATGTAATCTGGACTGTTCATAATCAAGCGCACCCCACGTTGAGCAAACACAGCGCTGCCTCTCACCAAAAACCTCTCCCCTTCCCCCGCGCGATGATCCCTGCGGTGAGTGTCCCGGCGCTTGGCGGGGGAAGGGGCCGGGGGGATGGGGGGCGCGGCAAATCCATAAGAGCCACAAGCGTTTGACAATTCTGGTGATGGGAGTATCAATAGTGGTTAGGCTCAGCAAATCATCCATAGGACGTCGTGGGATTTAGCTCCTATAACACGCCTTTGGAGGATGCAGGATAGGGCGCTTCCGAGTGCTCGGGGAATCTGCACCGTCTTTTTACGGGTCTGCTGGGAGTGTATCTACTGCTATTACTCAAGGAGGAAAAGATGCTAGTTTCAAGTAAAGAGTTATTGCTTGACGCCCAGAAGCATGGCTATGCAGTGGGCGCCTTTAACACCAACAACCTGGAGATTACCCACGCCATCTTGCGGGCAGCCGAGGCCAAGCAGTCGCCCATCCTGGTGCAGCTCTCGGCCGGCGCCATCCGCTATGCGGGCCTGGAGTTCCTGCCCATGATTGTGCGGAAGGCCGCCCAGCTGACCGACGTGCCGGTCGCCCTGCACCTGGATCACGGTCCGGACTTCGAGACGGTGATGAAGGCGCTGCGCGTGGGGTTCACCTCCGTGATGCGTGACGCTTCCAAGCTGCCCTACGATGAGAACGTCGCCGAGGTGCGCAAGGTCGTCGAGGCGGCGCACGCTGTCGACGTGCCCGTCGAGGCCGAGATCGGCCGCATCGGTGGCGCCGAGGAACACGTCGTCGTCAGTGAGCGCGAAGCGACCATGACGGATCCTGAGGAAGCCGTCCGGTTTGTGGAGGACGGCGGATTTGACTTCCTGGCCGTCGCCATCGGCAACGCTCACGGTTTCTACAAGGGCGAGCCCGAGTTGGACTTCGCTCGGCTTGAGGCGATTCGCGATACCGTCGACGTCCCGCTGGTGCTGCACGGCGCCTCTGGCATCCCCGATCACCAGATCACCGACGCGGTCAAGCGCGGCATCTGCAAGATCAACATCGACACCGAGATCCGCAACGCCTTCGCGCAGACGGTCAAGAAGTTCCAGGCCGAGAACCCCGACAAGATCGATCCGCGCAAGATTCTGGGCCCGGCCATCGACGCCATGCAGGCCGTCGTTGAGCACAAGATGGACATCTTCCGCAGCGCCGGTCGCGCGTAAAACCCTGTCGACCTGCTTTTCAACGTGGGGGAGGGCGTTTACCTCTCCCACGTTCTGTATGGTATAATACCGCCGGTATTCAAGAAACCCCATCTTTAGACAAGCCATTGTGGGAAAAGAAAGGAGCGCCTACTATGACGACGAAGACGCTGCGCGACCGCGTCTCTGTCCTGTTCAAGGAAGGACTCGAGGCCGCATCGTTGGCCGGGGACCTGCCGCCCTTTGAGGTGCCCGAGGACGTCCCGGTGCAGCCCAGTCGCCACGAGAGCCACGGGGACTACGGGACCCCCGTCTGCATGGGACTGGCTCGCGTGCTGCGTCGATCGCCCCTGGACATCGCCAAGGCCGTCGCGCCGCACGTGCCCGCGCGCGACTTCGTGGCCAA
>CAZCPK010000293.1:0-3677 GCA_964500755.1 uncultured Anaerolineales bacterium | reverse complement strand
CAAGGTCGAGGTGGCGCCGCCCGGCTACCTCAACGTCCGGCTGGACGAAGCGTGGTTGGCGGAGCAGGTGCCCGCGATCTTAGAGGCCGGCGAGTGCTGGGGCAACGTCGACCAGGGCGCCGGGGAGCGCGTGCAGGTCGAGTTCGTCAGCGCCAATCCCACCGGCCCCATCACCATCGGCTCCGCTCGCAACGCCGTGTTGGGGGATTCCATCGCGGCGGTGCTGGCGGCCGCCGGCTACGACGTCTCGCGCGAGTACTACGTGAACGACCACGGCTCCAAGGCGCGAAAGTTGGGCTACAGCATCTACGTCCGCTACCGGGAGTTGCTGGACGAGCCCCTTGAGGTCGATGAGGAGCTGTACCCCGGCGCTTACGTCACCGACATGGCCCGCCAGCTGGTCGATCAGGCCGGGCGGCGTTTTTTGACGCAGATGGATCGCGAGCCGGCGATCCGCGCGCTCTCGGAGTGGGGCATTGAGCGGGTACTGGAGCTGGTCGAGGACGACCTGGCGGCACTCCGCGTGCGCTTCGACAGCTGGCGCCACGAGCAGGACTTCTATGAGGGCGATCCCTCGCTCTTCGAGCAGCTGCTGGAGACGTTGCGCGAGGGCGGCTACGTGGTCGAAAAAGAGGGCGCGACCTGGTTCACGCACCCTGACCTGGAGAAGGACGCCGTGCTGGTCCGCTCCTCAGAGGTCATACCCAATCCGGAGGATCGTCCTACCTATCTGATGTCCGACGTCTGCTACGCCTGGGACAAGCTGGTGCTGCGCAGCTTCGACCGGGCCATCTACGTCTGGGGCGCCGATCACCACGGAGACGTCCCGCGCGTCGAGGCGGTGGTCAAGGCGCTGGGCCTGGATCCTGAGCGCGCCGAGATCATTCTCTATCAGCTGGTGACCCTACGCCGTGGCGACGAGGTGCTGCGGATGTCCAAGAGCTCCGGCGAGTTCATCACGCTGCGGGAAATGATCGACGAGGTCGGCCCCGACCCCATCCGTTTTATGCTGCTTACCCGCACCGCAGACGTGGCGATGGACTTCGACCTGGAACTGGCGGTCGAGGCGTCGGACCGGAACCCCGTCTACTACGTTCAATACGCGCACACGCGCATCGCCGGCGTTCTGCGTCACGCCGAGGAGCAGGGCTGGGACTTGGACGTGCCGGGCGATCCGTCGCTGCTCACCCATCCCAGCGAGCTGGCCCTGATCCGCAAGATGATGGAGCTGCCGGAGATCGTCGCGCTGGCCGCGGATAACCTGGCCCCGCATCACCTCACCTCCTACGCCACCCAGCTGGCCTCCCTCTTCCACGCTTTCTACCACAACTGCCGCATCGTCTCGTCGCTGCCGGAGGACACGGACGTGACGCTGGCGCGTTTGACGCTGGTCAAGGCGGCCAAATCCGTACTGGCCCGGGTGCTGCACCTCATGGGTATGGAAGCGCCGGAGCAAATGTAGTCGATTGGTCGCTTGGTCGATTGGTCACTTGGTCGGGTGGTCGCTTGGTCGGGTGGTCGATTGGTCACTTGGTCGGGTGGTCGCTTGGTTACGTGGTCGTTACTATGTGACCGCCAGACCGCCAGACCGCCAGACCACCTGACTACCCGACCACCAGATAAATTGAAAGGAGTAATTTATGGGACTGAAACCTGATCGTTGGATTCGCGAGATGGCGACGGAGCACCAGATGATCGAGCCCTTCGTGGACGGACAGGTGCGCAACGGCGTCGTCTCCTATGGACTATCCTCGTATGGCTACGACATCCGCGTGGCGGATGAATTCAAGGTCTTCACGCCGGGCATGGGTGACTTCTCGGTCGTCGATCCCAAGCACCTCAACACGCGGGCGCTGGTCGATTTCCAGGGCGATGTCTGTATCATCCCACCCAACTCCTTTGCCCTGGCGCGCAGCCTGGAGTACATGCGCATGCCCCGGGACGTGCTGGGCGCCGTGTTGGGAAAATCGACCTATGCTAGATGCGGCATCGTGACAAATTTTACGCCTCTGGAGCCGGGCTGGCACGGTTACATCACCATCGAGATCAGCAATACGACGCCCTTGCCCGCCAAGATCTACGCCAACGAGGGCATCGCGCAGGTGCTCTTCTTCCAGGGCGACGCGCCCTGCGAGGTCTCCTACGCCGACAAGAAGGGCAAATATCAGGGACAGAAGGGCGTCGTGCTGCCCCGCCTGTGAGTAAAGTCCGTCACTTGTGCTAAGAGATAAATGGGTCTCTGGGACTTTGCCGGATAGTGGAGTGAGTGTCCCTAAAACTAGTGCAGTAGGCTACGCTAGTGGGGCTCACCAGACCTTTTCTGCATTGTGACAGGAAGCGCGGGGCAAAGTTGCCTTTGCATCCGGCGAAATCCCAAAGAGCCAGATAAATCTGCTCAATCCGTTTAATCCGTTGATAAGCAAGGAGGGCATCGCGTGAAAATTAACGTTTTGCACGAGGCCGGCTACGAGCAGGCGCTGTTGGGACTGAGCCTCAGCTATAAACAGCCCGTCGAGAAGATGCCCGACGTCGCCGGGCGACTCTATGCGCTCGAGGACGGGCACAACAAGTTCCTGGAGTCGATGATCGTCTGGCTGGACGTCACGGCGGCGCGCTACTGGTGGCAGCAGTTCGACACGTATCGGGTTGGCGTAACGAAGCAATCGGAATCGACCATGCACACGATCCTCAAGCGGTCGCTGACCCAGGACGACTTCGCGGGCGAGATCGCCCTGGCGACGTTGGCGCGACTGAACGAACTTATCGCGCAGCGCGAGTTTGCGCAGGTCAAGCGCGAGCTGCCGGAATCCTTCCTGCAGCGCCGGGTCGTCTGCACGGACTACAAGACAATCCGCCGCATCATTCGCCAGCGGTACACGCATCGGCTGTCCGAATGGCAGCACTTCTGTCGGGCCATGCGCGAGCAGTTGGCCCACGCGCACTATCTGGGCGATTGCTTTGAGACCCAGGAGACGCGCTGAGCGGGGGTCCGCGGACGTAATGAAGCGAGGTGGGGCATGAAGTTGGCTATCGGCGCCGATCACGGCGGCTATGCATTGAAAGAAATCGTCAAGCAACACCTTCTCGACCGGGGATACGAGGTCGAGGATAAGGGCACCCACGACGGCGCGACCTCCGTGGACTACCCGGACTACGGTCGCGCCGTAGCCGAGGCCGTGGCGCGCGGGAACTACGAGTGCGGCATCGTGATCTGCGGCAGCTGATGTCAACCGAGGACGCGCGCGCCCGCGTTTTCCTGTCCGACGCCCGGACGATGCCCGAGCTGGCGGACGAGCGTGTGGCGCTGGTCGTCACGTCGCCGCCGTACTACACGATCAAGGACTACGACGTGCCGGGCCAGATCGGACACGGGCAGTCGCTCCACGCCTATCTCGGCGACCTCTACCGCGTCTGGCGGGAGTGTCACCGCGTCCTGCTGCCCGGGGCACGCCTCTGCGTCAACATCGGCGATCAGTTCGCGCGGGCCAAACGCTTCGGGCGCTACAAGGTCATCCCCCTGCACGCCGAGATCATCGCCCAGGCCGAGCAGGTTGGCTTCGATTACATGGGCGCTATTATCTGGCAGAAGCGGACAACGATGGAGACCAGCGGCGGCGCCGTCATCATGGGCTCCTATCCGCACCCGCCCAACGGCGTCGTCGAGATCGACTACGAGT
>CAZCPK010000292.1:0-5531 GCA_964500755.1 uncultured Anaerolineales bacterium | reverse complement strand
CGTGCCCTTCGATCTCTGGCCCGCAGCCGAGGAGTCCGGCGTGACCTACCTGCGCTTTCCCGGCGGCGAGTGGGGCGACCAGAACGACCTCCGTGGCTATCAGATCGACTACTTCATGGACTTCGTCGAGATGATGGGGGCGGAGCCCAAGATCAACGTGCGCATGCCGGGCGGCAGCCCGGAGAAGGCCGCCGAGCTGGTGGAGTATTGTAACGTCACTCACGACTACAACGTCCGCTACTGGAGCATCGGGAACGAGCCCAACCTCTACACGCCCTACAACCTGTACGAGGATTACGACACAGAACGTTACAATCAAGAGTGGCGCGAGATCGCGCAGGCCATGCTCGCCGTCGACCCGGACATCGTCCTGATCGGTCCGGGCATCAGCCAATTTACCGGAGACCCCGAGTACGACCCCAAGGACGAAGCGGGGCGGGATTGGCTGCGAGAGTTTCTGAAGGCCAACGGCGATCTGGTGGACGTCGTGGGCATCCACCGCTATCCGTTCCCTCGGACGCCCAAAGACCCGCCGCCCACCATCGAGGATCTGCGGGATAACAGCAGCGAGTGGGATACCATCATCCCCAACCTACGCGCGATCATCCGCGAGACGACGGGACGCGACGTACCCGTCGCGGTCAGCGAGGTCAGCTCCAATTGGTCCCACGCCACCGGCGGAGAAGCGACCCCCGACTCGTTCTATAACGCAATCTGGTGGGGTGACGTGCTGGGGCGAATGATCCGCCAGAAGGTCGACATCGTCGCGTATTTCATATTACAGAGCGACGTGGGTCAGGGCGGCTGGGGACTGATCGCCAAATTCGACGTCCGCCCGACCTACTATACGTACCAGATGTACAAGCGGTTCGGTGAGGAGCTGCGTTACGCTTCCTCCGACGAGTCGGATCTGTCGGTCTACGCGGCGCAACGCGCCGACGGCACCCTCACCGTCATGGTGATCAACCTGGCGTCGGAGGAGAGAGAGACGACCCTGCAAATCGCCAACGTACCCACGGGCAGGGAAGCCGAAGTCTGGCGATTTGACAAGGATCACGACGCCGAGAATGTCGGTGGTCTAACGTTGGACGAGCGGACCGAGATTACCGTCCCGGCCGAATCGATGACGCTCTACGTTCTCCCGCCGGAAAACTGAACCAGACGAAAGGGTTAAAAGTAGCAGGCACGACAGCCGGTGGCAGGACGCTTTTACAAGGCGTACATTGGGCATCCTTAAAAGGTAATTGAACACGCAACGGCGTGTCAGATTCTCTAACCGTTTAGAGGCACTCCTTCAGGCACCCGCTACCTGTGGTAGCGGGTGCTCAGCTAGACGACCTCTCCACCATCTGCACTGAGGTCGGTTTTGCGATGGACGTCATCCTCAACTTGGAGCCGCTAGGAGGAGTTTTCCTGAAGCTTGCCCTACCTACGATCACGGAAATGGTTCGTAGTAGGCACTTCCGGTGGGCCGTTGGCCCAGGGCCATGGCAATGCCGTAAGGTAACGGTGATGAATCGTCTACTACAAGCCTGATCTTATCTCAAAGGAGTCAGCATGAGAAAAAAAAGCAGCTGTAAGATAGCGGTGATTATCGCAGTTTTATTACTCGTGAGCACCTATCACGTGGCGACGGCGCAGGACCCGACCTACGACGAGGTCGCCGCGAAGTTCGCCGGGACGACGGTCGAAGCGTGGGAGAGTTACCAGACGCAATTCGACTTCTGCATCGACGCTGCGGCAGCAGGCCTACCCCCGGAGTTGGGCGGGGTGGGATACGTCGCTACGGACCCGGCCCAGATACAGGACTTCGTCGTCGACCCCCTGGTACCGGAGAGCTTGCTCCTCAACCGGGACGGCGATGTGCTGGGCGTCGCGTATACGGTACCGGACCGCAATCACGGGCACCCGGAGCTCTTCGGTCAGCGCTTTGAGATCGTCCCGGCGCACCAGCAGATGTCCGAGGACTACTACGAGCTCCACGTCTGGTTCGTGGGTACCCCCGAGCGGCGCTTCAGCTTCTTCCATCCGGGCATCAGCTGCCCCTCGGGCGACTTCGAGGCATTGCCGACGCCGACCCCCGCGCCGACCGCGACGGCGGACGCAGAAGGCGCTGCGGTTGCCGAGAAGAAGGACCCCACCTCGCCGAAATTCGCCCCCTTCGTGACGGCGGGCGCGCTGGGCCTGGTGGCCGGTATCGCGCTCCTGCTGCCGTTCGGAAAGGAAGCCCCGACCCGCGCCCTGATCCTGACGTGGCTGGCGTGGGCCCTGATCCTGCTGGCGTTCCAGTTCTGGGCCGACGCCCGTTTCGACCCCAAGCGCCCCGATTACGCGGTCAACTGGACGCCGGAGGAGACACAGCGCCGGGAACTTCGGGGCCGTCCTTACCTGAACGATCCGGTGATGAACCACCAGGTGGCCTGGGATTCAGAGTACTACCTTTCCATTGCCACATTGGGCAGTTACGACGATCCCGACGTGCTCCACGATCCCCAGAGCGGTCTGGCGCTCAACTACGCCTTTATGCCCTTCTATCCCCTGATGATCCGACTGGTGCGTCTCCCCCTGCTCCTCTTCAACTTCTCACCGACCGGTACCTCGACCATCGCCGGCATCATCGTCTCGGCCGTGGGCACGCTGATGGCCATGCTCTCCCTCTACGATCTGACCAGAGACGAGCTCGACCCCGAGGGCGCACGGCGGGCGGCCTTCTACCTGCTTATCTATCCGGCGGGCTTCTTCCTGTTGCAAGTCTATACCGAAGGGCTCTTCGTGGGCCTAGCCTTCACCGCGCTGGCCCTGACGCGCCGCAAGCAGTATCTCTGGGCAGGGCTGCTGGCCTGCTGCGCCACGTTGACCCGGTCGGTGGGTATCGCGCTGATGGTTCCGTTGGCGCTGGCGTGGCTGCAGGAGGCGCGGGAGCAGGAGCTGACCTTCAAACCTTTCCCGTGGCGGATGACGCTTAACGCGCTGATCATCGTGCTGCCCGCCCTCGTCTATCTCATCTGGTCGGGCTCACAGTGGGGACAGGCGTTCGAGACGGTGCAGACCAACTACTTCTGGCGCCGTCCGCTGGCTATTGCGCAGTCCGTCGGCGCCTGGGGCTACGCCCTCACCAGCTCGTTTGAGGGCAACAACCAACAACTGGCCTACTATCTGATCGAATTTGCCGCCATCCTCTTCACGCCCCTCGCCTGCCTCTTGACGGCGCGGCGTTATCCCGGCCTCTCGGCCTTCGGCGCGCTGGTCTGGTTCGTCTCGCTGACCAGTGGGGCGGCGCAGGGCATGCACCGCTACGTGCTGGCTGCACCGTCACTCTTCATCGTGTTGGCGCGGTGGGGCAGACACGAGGTCTTCGACCGGGCCTGGACACTGGCGAGCACGTTGATCATGGGCATTATGGCGGCCCTCTACAGCTTCAACTTCTGGACGGGATAGTCAGGACTCTCTCATGTTGACGTTTAGGTACGATCCAGTTACGATCAATGTTGAACGAACGTCACGAATGCAGTTTCGCTCTGTGCGTGCAAGTGTATCGCATCGGATAACAGAAAGGTACCGATATGAAAATTACAAACCCATCCGATAAACAGATCATCGGCTACTTCACCGGCTGGAACGTCGAAGGTGACACGCCGTACCGTCTCAAGGATGTCGCCACGCACGCCGCCGAGCGCCTCACGGTGATCAACTACGCCTTCGGCAACGTGCTACCCGTGGAAGGTCCAGACGGCGAGAGCGCCATCGAGGCCGTCTGCGGCGATCCCTGGGTCGACTACCAGCGTCCCTTCACCGCCGAGGAGAGCGTCGACACGGAGCCGGACGCCGACGACGCACCGCTCCGGGGCAACTTCAACCAGTTCCGCAAGCTCAAGGCCGCGTATCCGCACCTCAAAGTGATGATCTCCCTGGGCGGTTGGATCTGGTCCAAGTGCTTCTCCGACGCCGCGCTGACAGAGGCGACACGGGAGGCCTTCGTCGCCTCGAGCATCGACCGCTTTATCCGGGGCAATCTACCGGAGGATAAGGGCGCAGGCGGACCCGGTGCTGCAGCCGACGTCTTCGACGGCATCGACATCGACTGGGAGTACCCGGCCCACCCCGGCTACGCGGGCAATATCGTGCGCCCCGAGGACACGGAAAACTTCACGCTGCTGCTCGCGGAGTTCCGGCGGCAGCTCGACGCCATCGATCCCGCATTACTGTTGACCATCGCCGCACCCGCTCCGCCCCGCGCCTATCGCAAGATGGCGCTGGACGCGATCCACCCCTTCCTCGACTGGATCAACGTCATGACCTACGACTTCCACGAGGGGCACGAGCCCCTGACCAACTTTCACGCCAACCTCTACCCCACTTCCGACGATCCATCGCCGCACCCGCAGGCCGTGGACACCACCGTCCGCGGCTTCCTGGCGGCGGACGTCCCGGCGTCCAAGGTCGTCGTGGGCGTCCCCTTCTACGGGCGCGGCTGGACCGGCGTCGAAGAAAAGCAGCGGGGGCTTTACCAGCCGGCTCAGGGGAGCGTGCCCGAAGGCAACGGAGACTACGCCCGGCTCAAGCAGCTGGTCGGGCAGGAAGGGTACCACCGCTACTGGCACACCGAGGCGGAGGCGCCGTGGCTCTTCGACGGCGACACGTTCTGGGCTTACGATGACGAGATCACCCTGGAGAAGAAGATGGCCTACGTGCGGGAGCACAATCTGGGCGGCGCCATGTTCTGGTCGCTGGACGGCGACGACGAGAACGCGACGTTGGTCAAGACCATCCACGCGGGACTGCATACCACCTGAGTTTCTCAGCAAGTCGCTCGAGACCGCCGGACGTGCCTACGCAAGCGCGTCCGGTTTTTCTATAGGAACAAGGGGTCATTGACAGGCCTTATTTTCTTGCTGATAATAAGGGGCAGTGCACGACTCACACCCAGCGTCGCTCAAACAGAGGCGGACTTGATAGACTCGCGCAACGGCAACTTGCTATCCGCATACTCTTAATCGCGTCCATCCACCCTCGCTCTGCTGCGTTTCGAGCTCTGATCAGGGCGTGTAGAGACAACATCCGGAGGGTAGCATGAAACCCATACGCAAGACATACGTGGTGGCACTCATAACGTTGCTGTTGACGCTGGGAATGACCGGCCAACTCGGCCAGGCGGCTGCCCCCCACCCTCCGCCGAATAACGGCCCGAATCTTTCGACGCCTTACGCCTCTGCAGCGTCGGGCGTCACCTACTACGTCTCCAGTTCCGGCGGCAGCGACGCCAACGACGGTCTGTCGGAAGGCGCGCCTTTCGAGACGGTCGCCAAGGTCAACGCACTCGATCTGCAACCGGGCGACAGCGTGCGCTTCAAGTGCGGCGACGTCTGGCGGGCGGAGCAGCTGGTCATCAGTCAATCGGGCGCCAAGGACGCGCCCATCACCTTCGGCTCCTACCCCGTCGACTGCGCCGCCAAGCCGGTCCTCTCCGGCTCGCGGCCCATCGCGGGCTGGTCGGTGCACGCCGGCGACATCTACGTAGCCGACCTGCCGGC
>CAZCPK010000291.1:0-5531 GCA_964500755.1 uncultured Anaerolineales bacterium | reverse complement strand
GCGCTTTTGCATCACCATGCCGCCGCCGAACGTCACCGGCATCCTGCACCTGGGGCATGCCATCGCCGCCACGCTGGAGGACCTGATGACGCGCTATCACCGCATGCGGGGCTTCGAAACGCTTTATCTGCCGGGGACCGACCACGCGGGTATCGCCACGCAGAACGTGGTGGAGCGCGAGCTGGCGAAGGAGGGTCTCAGCCGTCACGATCTGGGACGTGAGGCCTTTATTGAGCGCGTTTGGGAGTGGAAGGAGAAGACGCACGCACGCATTACGGATCAGCACCGCCGTCTGGGCGTCTCCTGCGATTGGGAGCGCGAGCGCTTTACGCTGGACGAGGGGCTGAGCCACGCCGTGCGCGTGGCGTTCCACACGCTCTACGAACGCGATCTGATCTATCGTGGACCGTACATGGTCAACTGGTGTCCGCGCTGCGAATCGGCCATTTCTGACCTGGAGGTGATTCCCCACGAGCACGACAGTCACCTGTGGGTGATCCGCTATCCGATCCTCAACGCGGACTGGGACGGGCCGCAGGGCGAGTGGGGCAGCGGCGACTGGGCCAGAGGCGCCACGCAGTTTATCGAGATGGCGACGACGCGTCCCGAGACGATCCTGGGCGATACGGGCGTCGCCGTCAACCCCGAGGACGAGCGCTGGCAGGACGTGGTGGATGAGACCGCACTGCTGCCCGCTGTCGAGCGGGAGATTCCCATTGTGGCCGACGAGGCCGTGGAGATGGAGTTCGGCACGGGCGCCGTCAAGGTGACGCCCGCGCACGATCCGACGGACTACGAGATCGGTCAGCGCCACGATTTGGGTCGCGTCGACGTGATGACCGACACCGCCGAGATGAACGAGAACGCCGGTCCCTACGCCGGCCTGGATCGCTACGCCTGCCGCGAGGTCATCGTGGAGGACTTTGAGAAAGAGGGGCTGCTGGTTCGCATCGAGCCGTACCATCATACCGTCGGCCATTGCGAGCGCTGTGATACCGTCATTGAGCCGCGCATCAGCACCCAGTGGTTCGTCCGCACCCAGCCGCTGGCGGAGAGAACCGTGCGCGCCGTGCGCGCCGGCGAGATGTGCATTATTCCGGAGCGCTTTGAGAAGACCTTTTTCCATTGGATGGAGAATATTCGCGATTGGTGCATCAGTCGCCAGCTCTGGTGGGGACACCGTATCCCGGTCTGGTACTGCGACGCCTGCGACCACGAGTGGAGCGCTATTGAGGATCCAGCGCGTTGTCCCCGGTGCGGCGCCGAGGAGCTTCGTCAGGATCCCGACGTGCTCGACACCTGGTTCTCCTCCGGGCTGTGGCCCTTCTCGACGCTGGGCTGGCCCGACGAGGACGCGCCGGATCTGCAGCGCTTCTTCCCCAACGACGTGCGCGAGACCGGCTACGACATCCTCTTCTTCTGGGTGGCGCGCGAGACCATGCTCTCGCTGGCGCTGATGGGCGAGGTGCCCTATTCGACCGTCTACCTGCACGGTTTGATCCGCGACGAGCACGCGCAGAAGATCAGCAAGTCGATGCCCGATGCGTGGAAGTACGACCCGCTCTACATCATCGACGAGTACGGCACCGACGCGCTGCGCTATACGCTTGCCACCTCGTCGACGCCGGGCAACGACATGAACCTGGACACGCGGCGCATCGAGGGGGCGCGCAACTTCGCCAACAAGATCTGGCAGGCGACGCGCTTTATTCTGATGAACCTCGAGGACGCCGAGGCGTTACCGTCGTTGGCGGAGCTCTCTGACGACCGTCTACTGCTGGAAGATCGCTGGATTCTCAGCCGACTAAACCGGCTGACGGGTGGCGTTCAGCGGCTGATGGAGAGCCATCAATACGGCGAGGCCGGGCGTCAGATCCGCGACTTTATCTGGGACGAGTTTTGCGATTGGTACATCGAGGCCGCCAAGGTGCGTCTCTATGCCGATGACGCCGCCAAAGCGGTGCCGCGCACGGTGCTGTTGACGGTGTTGGAGCAGGCCATGCGGCTCCTGCACCCCTTTATGCCTTACGTCACCGAGGCGATCTGGCAGGCGCTGCCGGGGACGAGCAAGGTTGGCGAGGCGCTGATCATCGCGCCGTGGCCCGAGGTGGATCCGACGCGGCTCGACGATGAGGCCGAGACCCGCATGACCGCGCTGATGGACCTGGTGCGCGGGATCCGGAACGTGCGCGCCGAGTATCACGTCCAGCCGGGCAAGCGCATCGCGGCGCTGTTGGTGGCTGGGGAGTGGCAGGACAATTTCGACGCCCGACGTGAATTACTGGTCACGTTGGCGCGTCTGGACGCCGACGCCCTACAGATCGTGGAGAGCGCGGAGCCGCCCGATCAGTCTGCGCCGGTGGTGGCGGGACAGGTGGTGATGCATCTGCCTCTTGCCGGCATGGTCGATCTGGAGGCCGAGCGCGAGCGGTTACGTGGTGATCTGGCCGAGTTGGAGGATCGTATCACCGCAAGTGAGAAAAAATTGGCCGGCCCCTTCGCCGAGAAGGCGCCGGAACGCATCGTCGAACAGGAGCTTGAGCGACTGGCCGAACGACGGTCCGAGGCAGAACGTTTACGAGAGCAGCTTGACCGGCTGCGTTAATCTTTTTACGTATTTCTTACCGAGTTTATTGGCTTTCGCGACCTTCTGGACTTTCGTGCGTAGTAATACATGTGAAGCACAAATCAGATGAAAACCTGGGAGGTTTCTAGATGCTTGGAAAAAAGTTGATGGTTGGTATTGTGGTCGTGGGCCTGCTAGCGATGTCGTTAGGTTGTATTTCTCTGGAGCTGGGCGATTTCAGTATCGACGTTGATCAAGTGGAGGTGGGAGAGTTGCAACGGCAGACGAGAATTGTGGAACGGGGCGCCGCTGATGACGTGCGTGCGCGGATTCGGCTCGGCGCCGGTGAATTGCAGATTGAGGGAGGGGCGCCCGCCGACGTGTTGATGGAGGGTGAATTCGTCTATAACGTTCCCGAATGGGAGCCGGAAGTGACCTACGAAGCCGGACGGCTCGTCGTCACCCAGCCGCGTTATGAGAAGTTGCCCTTCAACAAGGACGTGCGTTACGAATGGGATTTGAAGTTCAACGATGACGTGTCCCTAGATCTGCGGGTGGACTTTGGCGCCGGGGATGCCGAGATCGACCTGGGCAGCCTGGCGACCACTTCGCTTGATCTCAAATTGGGGGCAGGCGATGTAGAGGTGGATACGCGTGAAAACACGACGTTGGAACGGGTGGACATTGACATGGGAGCGGGTGATCTGGCCCTAGACTTGCGGGGCAATTGGCGCGACGACGTGGACGTGACCATTCAAGGAGGGGTGGGGCGAACGACCGTGCGACTACCTGAGGATATCGGTGTGCACGTCAACGTCACCAAGGGGATTGGCAGTCTTGACGCCAATGGCTTCCGTATCTCTGACGGTGCTTACGTCAATGATGCCTACGGAACCGCGGAGGCCACCATCTACGTCACGATTCAGGCGGGTATTGGGCAGGTCAACCTTCTGCTGGATTAACCGTATGTAGCTCTGGCTGATGGGCCTCTGGGACTTTGCCGGATAGTGGAGTGAGTGTCCCTAAAACTAGTGCAGTAGGCTACGCTAGTGGGGCTCACCAGACCTTTTCTGCATTGTGACAGGAAGCGCGGGGCAAACGTTGCCTTGGCATCCGGCGAAATCCCAAAGAGCCTGACTGATCAAAAGAACGTTGCTTTACCTGGGATCCACTGAAAGACTCTTTCAGTGGATCCCTTTGTGTTGGCTTAAAACTAGAACTGCGGCGGAGTAGATGTGCACCGTCGTTTGTTCGGTTGCATTGGTCAGCTACCCTGTAGTTGTACCCAATGGAATTGAACGAATCCACCCATGGTTGTTACACCTGTGGTTGTGAATTGGTTTTAAAGAGGGGAAATCGCTTTGAATAGTTTCGATAATGATATACAATGAGGTCATCCATAGTTTGAGAAATGTGAGAATTGATGAGCCTCTGTGTTCTTGCTATTTTAGCTAGGCAGATACTTGGCGGATTTTTCTGATTGGAGCTTCTGCCAAAAACAGCCAGACTCAGGATGTGTGAGACGTAGAGTGCTAGATTCTTCGCTCCCGGCCCATCCTTTAGGCAGAATCTCGGGTTTTTCCCTCGGTAATTTCTTGGGCCGTTCTTGTTGTGTAGATCTGATGGGCAGGCAGTCCTCTTTTAATCTCTTGGTCGGGGCGTCAAAGCGTTCACGGATGCCATCGAATGTAGCAACAGACGGCTTCACTGTCGGGACGGCAGTGAGATTTCTCGTCTTTTCGCTTTCGTTGGTGGGTAGAGGTTCCTGGTAACTTCTCTTATAATTCTGGATGATACCTTCATGAACTCAAAATCCTTTCGCAGGAAAGCGGGTGGGCGAGTAGGTCAGGAGGATGTCGCTCAGCGGCGTTTCGTGGCGAAACTGCGCCGGCGCGTTGCGGAGTTGGAGCGCACCTGTGCCGTCCAGAAGCAGGAGATCCTCCGTTTGCACGCCCAACTCGACGTTCATGAAGAGACGGAGCGTGCTCTCCGGCAAAGTAAGCGGCGTTTACGTGGCCTCTTTGCTGCTCTTCCAGACCTCGCCTTTATCCTCGATGAGGACGGAACCTACGTCGAGATCCTCACTTCCCAGGAAGACCTGCTCTATCTCCCTGCTGAAGAACTCGTAGGACGGTCGTTGCCGGAGGTGCTGCCGCCTGAGATGGGCGAAGCCGCGTTAGCGACGCTGAGGCGAGCGTTGGAGACCGAATCTCCGCAGAGCTTTGAGTACCATCTGGACGTTCAGGCGGGCGAACGCTGGTTTGAAGGACGCACCGCGCCTTTGCGCACAGAGCGGGCGGGCAAACGGTTGGTGATCTGGATCTCACGCGATATCACGGCCCGCAAACAGGCGGAAGAGAGCCTGGTGGAGAGCGAGAAGCGATATGCGCTCGCGACGGGCGCCGGACGCGTGGGGATCTGGGAGTGGGATTTTGAACAAGAAGGAATCTATCTCGATCCCCATCTCCGCGATTTGCTAGCGCATACGGATGCAGGCGATCACCTTATGTTCTCACAGTGGCGGGGACTTCTCTCCAGGGACGACGTGGTCGCCGTGCGACGTAAGGTAAAGGCCTATCTGCGAGGGGATACGTCCAATTTTGAGCACCTCTGTCAGGTGAAAGATCGTGATGGTAAGGTGCGCTGGTTTTTGGCGCGTGGAACTGCTGTCTGGAACACGTCGGGTTCTCCGGTCGCAATGTTGGGTACTTTTACGGACATTACGGAACGACGGGAGGCTGAGATGGCTCGGGAGAGGTTAGTGGAGGTCCTGAAATATCGCAGCACGCAGCTACAGACTGCTGCTGAAGTTTCGCGGGCCGTGAGTAGCATCTTGGATCCAGATATATTGATCCAACAGGTAGTGGACCTGATTTGCGAGCGATTCGACCTCTACTACGTTGGTCTTTTCCTGGTCGATCGTGGGCGGGGAAGAGATGAAGATACGTGGGCCGTGCTGCGCGCG
>CAZCPK010000290.1:0-5555 GCA_964500755.1 uncultured Anaerolineales bacterium | reverse complement strand
CTTTTTAATATTACCCTTGGTGTTCTCTGTGTCTCAGTGGTTCAGATGCTTTTTTTTAGCGGAGTCAACGTTCCGTAAATAATTATGATAACTTACTTCTTAATTGCCGGAGGTGCTCCGCTTGGTTGGTGCCGTGGATTGTCGGGCCTTTACTTTGAAGTCGAAGTCGTACCAGCGCCCGCGATACTTGAGCCGGAACGCCAGTCTGCGCCAGTGGGGCGGCAGCTGCGGATGGGCGATCGGGCCCTCCGCAGTGAGCCGCACGCCGCCAAAGCCGAAGATTGCAGCCTGCCAGAGCCCACCCGCCGAGGCGGCGTGAACGCCGTCACCGGTGTTGCCCCGCACGTTCAGGAGATCCACCCGCGCCGCCCGCAGGAAGTGTTCATAAGCCTCCTCCGGCTCTCCCTGACGCGCCGCCAGCGCGGCCTGGATCGCTGGCCCTAGCGAGGAGCCATAGGTGTGGTCGGTGCGCGGCGTGTAGTAGTCCCAGTTGGCCTGCTTCGTCTCCTGGTCGTGCGCCTCGGGGAGCAGATAGAGCAACATCAGCACGTCGGCCTGCTTGAGGATCTGGTAGTCCTGCACGCCTTCGATGCCCAGCAACGCCTGCATGGAAGCCGTGCGCGGCTCGTAGTCCTCCAAATCGACGTCTCGGAGCTCGAAGAAACCCTCGAACTGCTCGACCAAGCCGGTCTCGTCGTCCTGTAGGATGACCAGTTTGTCGATGACGGCGTTCCAGTGCGCCAGCCGCTCTGCCGAAAGATCAAGTCGCGCGATCAGCTCATCCGCCTTCTGCGGATACTCGCGACGCAGCCAGGTGAGGACGTCGAGCGCGGTCTCCAGGTTCCAGCGGGCCATGCCGTTGGTGAAGGCGTTGTTGTCCACGTGGTCGTGGTACTCGTCCGGCCCGATGACGTCGTTGATTTCATACGCGCCGCGTTCCGCGTTCCACTCCGCGCGCGAGCCCCAGAAGCGGGCCGTGTCGAGTACCAGCTCGGCGCCGTACTCCCGCATAAATGCGTCGTCGCCGGTGACGCGCCAGTAGTGGTGGGCGGCGTAGGCGACGTCGGCGGCGATGTGGATCTCGATGTCGCCCGACCAGATGCGCACCAGCTCGCCGCTCTTCGGATCCGGCACCCAGCGAGGCGTCGTCTCTTCGCCCGTCAACGCACTCTCCCAGGCGAAGAGCGCGCCCGCATACCCCTGTTCGGCGGCGACCTGTCGGGCGCTCGGCAGCGTATGGTAGCGGTACATCAGCATGTTGCGGGCGCTCTCCGGCTGCGTGTAGATGAAGAGGGGCAACATGAAGATCTCCGTATCCCAGAAGACGTGTCCGCGGTAGCCCAGGCCGCTCAGCGATTTGGCCGGGATGCTGACGTGTTCGTCGTCCTGGGGCGCGGCGATTAGCAGCTGGAAGAGGCTGTGCCGCAGCGCGCGGTCCGCTTCGTCGTCGCCCTCGATGACAACGTTGCTGGTCTCCCAGACGTCGGCCCAGGCGGCGTCGTTGGCGGCCCGGAGCGCGTCGTACCCCCGCGCAACGGCGGTCTCCAACGTCGCTAGCGCCTTTTCCCGCGGTTCCGAGTCCTCGCGGGAAGTATAGAGCGTCACGAGCTTGTCGGCGGTCACCCGCTGTCCCGGCTCGACGGCGACGCGCGCCACCACCGTCGGCGTCCAATCGCAGGGTTGCACAGCATAGGTCGCCGGCGCTTCGGCCTCGACGTGTAGCGCGCAGGCTTCACAGAGCCGGATGCCGGTGGAACGGGTCTCCACTTCCAGGAAGGCGCGGCGCGCTCCCACCTCTCCCCGGTCACGCCACGTCCAGTGCAGGAAGCCCAGGTTGTCGACGTGCCCCGGTACGCCCGCCCGGATCTCCACCTCGCCCGCGACGTCCACCGACGTGACGTGGCAGCGCAGCCCCAGGACGTGGGGATCCGCCAGGCTGGCGAAGCGCTCGAAGACGAGATCCACCGTCTGCCCACTGGGACTGCGCCAGCGCACCATGCGCGTCAGGACGCCCGTCCGCAGGTCCAGGACGCGGCGGTAGTTCAGCACCTCTCCGCGGTCCATGCGGAAGCGCTCGCCGTTGACCACGATAACGAGGTGCAGCCAGTTGGGTGCGTTGACCAGCTCCGTGTTGACGATGGGCACGTCGTCGAAGAGGCCGTGGATCAGCGTCAGCGGCTGGGCGTCGGGATAATCCTCCTCGAAGGCGCCGCGCGTGCCCAGGTAGCCGTTACCGATGGTGTAGACGGTCTCCTTGTGACGTAGGACGTTGGGTTCAAAGGTCGTTTCTACAATGTGCCAATTATTGTTCATAAAGGACAAATGCTCCGTGGTAAGCACGCTCTATAAAGGCTGATGCGTTCACGTGAATTAGGTGTGAAGCGTGAAACGTAAAACGTAAGCATTCACGTTTCACTCAGGGATATTTCCCTGCCAGATTTATGTACGGTTTTTACGAAGAGATCGGGCCGCCGCTGGACGCGCGCACGATCAGCTCCGGCTTGAGCAATACGCGCCGCTCCTCCGGTGGTTCATCGTGGATGATCTTCAGCAGCATCTCCACGATGCGCTCGCCGACCTCGGCAATGGGCTGCCGCACCGAGCTGAGCGGCGGGTGGAGATATTGGGCCGTCGGGATGTCATCGTAGCCCACGACAGCGACGTCCTCGCCGGGGCGCAGGCCGGCGTGACGGAGCGCGCGCATCACGCCTAACGCCATCAGATCGCTGACCGCGACGACGGCGGTGGGCCGCTGTGCCTCCGGGAGTCCGAGTAACTCGCGGGTTGCCGCGCTTGCCGCCGCCTCGGAGTTTTCGGAACGCACAATCCAGTGAGGATGGGGATGTAGACCGGCCTCTTCAAAAGCGCGCTGATAGCCCCGATAACGGTGCAATCCGCTAAGTGAGCCCTCTGGCCAGGCGATCAGACCGATCCGCCGGTGCCCCAGCGCCCTGAGGTGTTGTACCGCTTCGTAGATGCCGGTCTCACCGTCAACGTCCACGTACGGGAAGTCCCACGCTTCGTTCGCCCGTCCGAAGGCGACGAAGGGAAACTGTCGTTCCAGCAGGCATTGAATCCGCACGTCCTCTCTGTTGGTGTCCGAGAGAATAAAGCCGTCGACGTGCTGCGAGAGCATCAACTCCTCGTAGGCTTCCCAGGCGTCCTCGCCGGTGTCGCCAGCGAAGGTGAGAATGTGATAGCCGCGCGCCTCGGCGGCCTCCGCCATCGCGTAGATAAAGCGGTCCAAGACGGGATGCCAGTGATCCTTGGGCAGGGGATGCCAGCTGTAACCCAGGGTGCGACTCTCCTGGCGACGTAGACTGCGGGCGAGCACGTTGGGCCGATAGCCCAGCTCCCTGGCTGCTGCGAAGACGCGCGCGCGCGTCTCCGCGGTGATGGAACCGCGCCGGTTGAAGGCATAGGAGACCGTCGCGATGGAGACGCCAGCGTGACGCGCCACGTCTTTGATGGTGATCCCTTTTTTCACGGACATAGATTGGCTTGTGAGCGAAGTATGCTGCTGATTGGGTGCGCTTAGTGCGACTTAAACGTTTAAGTAAATCATAGCGGATGTTTCGCGGCTTGTCAAGAGGCAATTTTTTGGTGATTACCACTGGCTTCTGAGATAGAAGTCTTGGCTTCTCTCTGCGTGCTCAGCGCGCGCTCTCTCAGTGGTGAAAAATCGCTCTTGCCTTTCGCCTCTCAAAAGCGTATACTGAGTTTATCAAGTCCTCGTTCCTGATCACAGCTGACCTTAAACTTTCGAGTTGTAACCCGTAACCCAAAATTAGGAGGCAAAGATGGCAAAGAACACGCCCGCAACATACCGCAATTTGGTGATTTATGAGATCTACGTGCGCAACCACGGTCCCAACGGGACGTTCGCCGACGTCGAAGCGGACTTGGAGCGCATCCAGGCGCTTGGCGTCGACGCGCTCTGGTTCATGCCCATCCATCCCATCGGCGAGGTGGCGCGCAAGGGGACGTTGGGCTCTCCGTATTCCATCGTCGATTATCGTGCGGTCAACCCGGAGTACGGTACCCGCGCCGACTTCCAGCAGCTGATCGAGCGGGCGCACGCGCTCGATCTCAAGGTGATGATCGACGCGGTCTATAATCATACGGCGCACGACTCGGTGCTGGTCGCGGAGCATCCGGAGTGGTTCCATCAAGATGAGAGCGGAAAGCCGGTCACGACCGTGCCCGTCTGGAGCGACGTTATCGATCTTCAGTATCCCAACCCCGAGCTGACCGCCTATCTAGCGGAGACGATCCAGGGCTGGGTCGATTTTGGCGTGGACGGCTTCCGCTGCGACGTGGCCTCACTGCTGCCGCTCGACGTCTGGCTGCGCCTGCGGCGGGCCGCTGCGGAGGTCAAGCCCGGCGTTATCTGGCTCGCCGAGTCGGTGCACGCGGCTTTTGTGGCGCAGCGTCGCGCCAACGGCCTGCCCACGCTCTCCGACGGCGAACTCTACCGCGCCTTTGACCTGACCTACGCCTACGACATCTGGCCCCTCTGGCAGGCGGCGGTCCGTGGCGACGCGCCCGTCTCCCGCTACCTGGAGATGGTGCGCTTCCAGGACTGCATCTATCCCGAGAACTACGTCAAGCTGCGCTACGTGGAGAACCACGATCAGCCGCGCGTGATGGCGTACGTGGCGACGCGCGCCCAGGCGCTGGCCTGGACCGCCTTCGAGGCCTTCAACAAGGGCGCGTTCCTGATCTACGCGGGACAGGAGGCCGGCGCGACCCACACGCCTTCGCTCTTCGAGGTCGACAAGGTGGCGTGGGGCGACTACGCGCTGGCGCCCTTCTTGACCCGACTCGCTGCGCTCAAGAAGGACCCGGCGCAGACCGCCGGGCAGTTCACGCTCCTCGACGCCGAGCCCGCGATCCAAGCCGCCTGGCACAAGCCCGGCGAGAGTCTCTACGGTGTCTTCAACGGCGGCGGCGCGACAGGCGAGGTCGAGGTGCAGCTGCCCGACGGTGTCTATCATGACGAACTCAACGGCGCCGAGGTCCGCGTGCAGTCCGGTCGGCTGGCGCTGCCCGAAAGCGCCGTCATCCTGCGCTACGCGGAGGACGTCGAGTTGAACGAACTATACGCGCCGCTGCTGGATTACTGATCAAAAAAACCGGGGTCGGCGGCTTTATTGCGTATGTCCTCGATAAGGGGGATCATCTTCGTTCACGGTTTTTTACACAACTCCCAGATCGACGCCAAAGTATTCGTGGATAAGCTTGTCGCGCATGCCAGCCATCTATCGCCACGGAACCTGGTCGTATCTCTGCCGCACCTCGCTGGGGATCCGTTTGGTGGCTTCACCAACGATTTCAAGCGCCCAAATCACGGCAAATACGGTCTTGTCATCTTGGGCGAACTCACGGTAATCTATGTTGGTGATGAACTGCTGACTCTTTTGCAGCGCGTCCAGCAGATCGTTCAGGTAATCCAGATAGATACGTTTGGCGCTCATACCGGGATTTTTTCTTCCAAGATACGAGATGGTTCATTTTCCCGGTTGGTTAAGTTTACACTTTCCTTACTTGCGTCT